>CAXBPM010000148.1:0-7562 GCA_963977345.1 uncultured Roseivirga sp. | reverse complement strand
CAATAGCGGCTAACACGATATTAAAAATATTCTGAGTTCGTTGTTGTTGTTTCAATAACAACTCTGGAATAGTAATTTCATAATCAATCACTCCATAATGCCTCCTTTCTAACATTCGAGAAAGTACTTCAGCAGTGGAACTCAATTTAGCCGATTCAGTTACCTGTACAACCAAACGGTCAATTTGATGGTAGTTTGAAGGTGCAGCATCTTCTGTGGCAGTTGAAGCACCCGAGATTGTAATGTTCCCCCCACCTCTTCCGAAATTAAACATATTAAACCCGCCTCCACCAAAGCTCTTCTTGAGCCCAGAACCAGTTACCAAGTCACGGTTTACGTACCTTACTAAAACTGTTTGGATTGGCGTATAAACATCCATGTTGTAATCACGAATCCCTAGATTAGAAATGGCCTGTTCAGAAATAAATCTTTCTTTAAGCACGCCAATTACTTCTAACCACTGAGAACCTACTTTGATCTTCTTACCGATTGGGTTCTCTTGAGGAAAGAATTTACTTTGAATTCCTTTTCCGATAATACAAACAGGTGCTCCAACTCTCAATTGGGTTTCGTTAAAAATCTCTCCTCCATCCAATTCAAAATTGGCCACTTCAAAATAGCTAGGCTCTACCCCTACAAGTTTTGAAGACCTTCTGATTCCGTTCTTGATGATGTAAGTTTCCAGTAGGATTTCAGGACTTAGCCTTGACACCCCTGGGATGCTTTCACGTATACTTTCAACATCCAGTAACTTCAAGCCAGGTGAGAACTTCTTACTCTCGTTCTCATCAGATTCTCCTAGTCGCTGCTCCGTTTGCTCTACTACCGGCTGAATAATAATATTATTCACCCCTACCAATTCAATCTGCTCTAAAATTTCCTTCTGAGCACCATTTCCAATGGCAAGCATAGCGATTACCGCAGCCACCCCGAAAATGATTCCCAAAGCAGTCAGTAAAGAGCGTAACTGATTGGCAAGCACTGCTTCCAGTGCGATATAAAAATTAGATAATAAACTCTGCTTATTCATAATTGAATTTACTGATTTGGTTGACCTGAACTTGCTCCAGCACCAGCACCACCGGCACCACCACGAGTTCCTCCTCCAGCACCACCGGCACCGCCACGAGTTCCGCCACCACGAGTACCGCCACCAGCGCCACTAATCGTTGTTTTAGCTACTTCAGGATCCGTAATTCCTCTATCTTTAAATCCTTGAATCATTCTTTCTGACATTTGAGAGCCATCAGGCATTAACCATTTGCTATCGTCCCGTAAAGAATTTTCATTAGGGTTGGTCTCATACTTTTGCATTCTAGTACCGTTCAACTCAGGTATTAAGTTTGGTTCTTTACCATCAGCGAATTCAGGCCTGCTAAGGTATAATACATCACCTTCTTCAACTCCCATTTCAATAACGGCTCCATTGCTGTTGGTCAAACCCACCTTCACTTCTTGAAGTGAACCGTTTTTCTTGACAACATAGTTAATAGAATCATTGTACACATGTAAGCATTCTAACGGAACGTGAACAACACCAGTAAGCTTCTGAGTCACTACAACATTACTAGTTGTCATTGACGGTCTAAGTTCACCATCGCTTTCATTTACTCTTATAATCACTTCAAATACTTTCGCATCTGAGTTCGGGTTTTGTTGACCAACTCGAGCCACTCTAGTTACTTTTCCTGAAAGTCTTTTATCTGGGAATGCATCTAAGCCAATTTGAACAGGCTGTCCGATCTGTACTTTTCTAATATCTACCTCGTTAATATAAGTAGTAGAAATCATGGATGATAAATCTGGCAATTCGGCTACTTCAGGGCTATAAGTATTGATTTGAGCCCCTTCAACAATACGCTCACCGCTAAATCCTTTAGCGTAAATAACCATACCATCTTGTGGAGCATAAATTGTAAAACTTTGCAACAATTCTAGGCCACTATTATACCTAGTTCTTCTTCTGTTCAAATCAGAAGTTTCTTCGATCATATTGGCCTTAGCTTGAGAAACCTTAAGCCCGTAGTTGTCTACAGCACGCTCTTTATCTCTTAAAAGCTTGTCTAACTCATTTTGATATTTCTTCACCGTTGCTGGTGGCTCATACTGAGATTGCTCAATTTGCAATTTCTTCTCTTCAATTGAATAGTCGAGGTTTAATAGTTTATCTCTCTCTCCACCCAAAGTTAAAGCTGTATCGATCTTAGCATTCGTATATTCTGCTATTTGTCCATCAAGCTGCTCTTTCTCAGTTTGAATTTTCTCAAAAAGCTCACTCTTATCCAAGTCAGCAATATAATCACCTTGTTTAACCTGAGTTCCTTCTTCAACCAATTTGGTTATGGTCATGTTTCGGATATTGAAATCTCTGGCGGCAGTTGGCCCCATGATTTTTGTAGATTTTTCAGCAGAAAGTTCACCTGTTGTGGTTACTTCTACTGTGAAATCGCCTTTTTCAGCAGTGGCAAATAATGCCGCTGTATCCTCAATGGCATCTGTTTTGAAAACGGTAAGGGTAACTACGATAGCAGTAACTACAACCAGGCCGATAATAATGAGTTTTTTTCTCATGACTCTTTTTATAATTGTTTTAAAATATGTGCAAAACTAGGGCTAATAACCGTCTCTGCAATTCCATATATAGAAATATGCAGCCACTAACGTAAAAGCCAAAAAGACCCGAAATGTTTAAAAATCACTGAATTACGATTGTTTTAAACAACGAAACCCATACGGTTTCTCGAATTCCTTCTTCTTGTCTTAGATGACCCTTACACACGTTTAGTTTAACCGAACTATGGTTCATTTATAAAAACGGTAGATATTCTGTTCAGACAACTTCATGTTCCTTTCAGTGGCAAGGCTGGGATTTAATCTTATCTTCTATCTTTGCGCAAATCGTGCGAATGAAAAGGTTCATCAGTTTTGTCATCAGAAAGGTACCTAGAAAATACCTTCAACTATTTAGTCACCACCTCCTTAAGGTTGTCAGTCTCTTTATGCGAGGCAACAATGTAACCTGCCCTATTTGCGAAATCAGCTACCGTAAATTCCTCCCTTATGGAAGGTTAAACCCCAGGGAAAACGCACTTTGTCCCGATTCTCTCTCATTAGAGAGGCATCGTTTGATGTGGTTGTACATGAAAGAAAAGACGACTTTTTTCACTTCCCCCCATAAACTTTTACACATTGCCCCCGAACTATGTTTTATCGACAAGTTCAAGGCCATGCCCAATATTGATTACACATCAGCCGATTTGGAATCTCCATTGGCTGATGTCAAAATGGACGTTCATGATATTCCTTTTGAAGACAATACTTACGATGTCGTTTTTTGTAATCATGTAATGGAACATGTAGACGATGATATCAGGGCCATGAGTGAAATTCATAGGGTATTAAAGCCTGGAGGCTGGGCCATTATTCAATCTCCACAAGATTATAGCAGAGCTGAAACCCTAGAAGACCCTACCATTACCGACCCTAAAGAAAGGGAGCGTGTCTATTGGCAGAATGACCACGTGCGTTTGTTTGGTTTAGATTATGGTAAGCGATTGGAAAAGGCTGGTTTTAAAGTAACGGAAGACCGATTTGTAATGGAGTTACCTGCCGAAACCGTGCGGAAATATGCACTTCCGGCCAATGAGATTATTTATTTTTGCGAAAAGGGTTGATTGCCTCTTGGCTTCAAAACTTCTGAGATCATTCCCATACCATAACCTGTCAGCTGAGTAAAAGCAGCCGAGATGCTCAGTATCCCTACATCTATACTTTTATTTAGGATGGAAGAATGAACAAAAATTGCAAATGTAAATAGCGTAAGCAGTGCTCCTCCGAGTGCAAATAGAATGGTGGAATAGAAAATTGTGGAAACCCATATAAACAAGCCAACCACAAAAACAGCTGGCAAAGCATGAATTGCTTTTAGTTCGCCAGGAAAAAATCGGTTTACGTTAATTCGTGCCCTCCCGAAAAAATGCAACTGCTTATAAAAGTGAGAGAAGCTGGTCCTACGCTTATGGTAAACAAAGGCATCGGGAATTAAACCTGTTTTAAAACCTGCTTGAATCACACGAATGCTAAACTCTATGTCTTCACCCATTCGGGTAATTTTGTAGCCCTTTGTCTTTTCAAACACTCCTCTAGAAATCCCCATGTTGAAACTTCTAGGATGGAAAGTGCCCACATGATTCTTACTCCCTCTTATTCCACCTGTAGTAAAAGGCGAAGTCATGGAATAGCTAATGGCTTTTTGTAATGGTGAAAATGAAGGATGTGCTTTATCAGGGCCTCCAAAAGCGTCCAATGGTGTATGATCTAAAAACTCATTTACCTTCTCAAAATAGTCTTCGGGAATAAGGCAATCAGAATCGAAAACCACAAAGTAATCTCCTTTGGCTCTTTCAAAACCATAGTTTCTCGAAAAGCCTTGGCCCGAGTTTTCCTTAAAATAATACTGAATGGAGAGCTGACTTTGATAAGACTCAACTACTTGATCACATTTTTCAGTAGAGCCGTCCTCCACTATAATTACATCAAAGTTAGTGTAGGTTTGAAGTGTCAAAGACTTGAGAAGTTCATCCACTTCGTCAGGCCGATTGTAAACAGGTATGACTACCGAAAAAAACCTCATTTCTTCTCTAAACCGATCTGGTCTTCAAGTATATAATCGTTTTTGTTTTGGGAGTTCATGGTCATCATTTCGCCCAAAAAGCCTGCTAAAAACAACTGAACACCGATAATGATAGCAGCAATGGCCAAGAAGAAAAGCGGCTGATCCACCACATCTCTATATACATTGCTCTTCGAGATATAGATTGCATAAATCTTCTGCCAAGAGATCCAACCAACGAAAGCAAAACCTACCAGAAAAGACAAAGTGCCCAAAGTACCAAAAAAGTGCATTGGTCTTTTCTTATAACGAGACACGAAGGAAATGGAAATCAAATCAAGGAAACCATTGATAAAACGCTCAAGACCAAATTTGGTAGTACCGTATTTCCTGGCCCTGTGCTCTACTACTTTCTCTCCAATTTTAGTAAAGCCATTGCGCTTAGCAATTACGGGGATGTAACGGTGCATTTCGCCATAAACTTCGAGCGTTTTCACCAGTTTATGATCGTAAGCTTTTAAACCACAATTGAAATCATGGAGTTTAATGCCCGATAAAATTCGGGTAATCCGATTAAAAAATTTAGAAGGAATGGTTTTAGAAATTGGATCGTGGCGCGTCTTCTTCCAGCCAGATACCAAATGATAGCCTTCTTTAATCATCGCATACAAACCCGGAATTTCGTCAGGACTATCTTGCAAATCAGCATCCATAGTAATGACCACATCACCTTCACAATGTTTGAAGCCTACATTGAGTGCAGCGGATTTTCCATAATTACGATTGAACTTCAACCCTTTGATAGGGAAATCTACAGATAGCTTTTGGATCTGCTCCCAAGAACTATCATTACTGCCATCGTCTATCATGACCAGTTCATAAGATAAGCCGTGTTCAATCATGACACGGCTTATCCAATTTACTAGTTCAGGCAACGACTCTTCTTCGTTATAAAGCGGTATTACTACTGAAACTTGTATCAATTTCTTCTAAAATTCGTCTTCCTCGTTTTTCATTATGGCAGAAACAATCGCTCCCCATATTAAGCCTCCCAAAACAACAACAACAACACCCAAGATTAAGGTAACTTCAGGACTTGAAAAACCATCCATAAAGCCTGATGCTTGTCCTATTTGTTCTTCTGACATTCCCTGAGCTCGCCATGTCTCGTTTACGATCTCTTTCATTCTACCCAAATATTCGGTATCAATAAATTTCACATACACATAAACAACTACCGATCTCATAACACCAGCAATAGCCGCTGCTCCCAGACTTATTTTAAAACCTTCTCCGAAGGACATTAACCCTCCATTTTCAGTTCTAAATTCCTTACATGCCAAAATAAACATAGCAAAGGCGATTGCAATATTTACAATTTGAATCCATGAGATTTGAATATCCATGAGCATTGGAGTCACATTAACAATAATGGCAACCGCTCCGTAAATAATGCCCCATTTTTTGATTACTTGACCCGTGGTGATTTGTTCTTCCATAATTTCTAATTTTAAGGTTGATGGATTGAAATTAATAATTTTTAGGAAGTAATAGAGAATTAATGAATGTTAAGATTCAATTTACTTAAGCGAATCATTTTCAGGATTAGCGAACTATATCAAGCTCGACTCGACCTTAAAATGATACTGAAGATTGGAGTGACCACTAAACCAATCAATAGTTTTTTGATGAAAACATCGAATACCAACACGTTTTTAGTGGTATTGGCGATCATTTCATATTGCTCCATATAACTCTCTTCACTCAACGCAGAAACAATCATGTCCTTTCTATTCACCAAGTCTTCCTGAGCAGTAAGGATGTATTCACTCAAGAAATCAGGATTACCCCAATAAATAAAGACCAAATAGAAGAGCGCAAAAACAGCTGCTGCAGTTACGTAGACAATAAATCCAATCGTCATCCCATGATAGAACCTGAATTCTCCTCCACCAACATTGTCTTTATAATCCTTTAAGGCTAGAAAAAGGAAGGTCACAATGATCATTATATCCAGTAAAAAGGAAAGGAGGTTACGCCAAGGCTGGAGCCCCATAAAATAGAACACCAAAAATGCGATAATGGTGAAAAGCGCAGTTACAACACCATACTTAAGTGATAGGCGAGTAAGCTTAGGATTGACTTTAATCATTAGAAATAAACCTTCCGTTATTAACTATTCCAACTACTTTACCTGTCATTTCTTGATTGAAGAACGGAGAAGCCACTGATTTAGACTTATTCGTTTTCCCATTATAACTCCATTTCACTGTTGGTGAGAAAACCGTTAGAGAACCTCCCCCTTCCGTAACGGAGGCCTGATCAATTCCCAAGATCTTTCTAGGAGCCGCTGTAACTCTTTCAATACAGTTCTCGGTTTTATTCCCCAAAGCACTGAGTAAGGCTGGATAAAAAGTTTGCAAACCGATAATTCCAAAATCAGCCAAATCAAACTCTAGCTGCTTGCTTTCTTGGTCGTGCGGCTGATGGTCGCTTACTACCACATCAATGGTTCCATCTTTCAAGCCTTCAATCAAGGCAAGTCTATCTTTTTCATTTCTGAAAGGAGGGTTTACTTTAAAACTGGTATCGTAATCCATCAAGTTCTCATCAGTGAAAAGCAAATGGTGAATTCCGACATCGGCTGTTACGTTTAAACCTTCCGCTTTGGCCCTTCTAATTCTTTCTACTGCTCCGGCTGAAGAAATCAAACTGAAGTGGATTTTCCCTCCTGCATATTTCAGCAGTTCTAAATCCCTGTCGATCATTACTTCTTCTGCCAATTCAGGCATTCCTTTCATTCCCAAGATCGTACTCACTTGCCCTTCATGCATCGTACCGAAGGCAGTCAGCATTCTGTCCTCAGGTCTGTTGATCAATACCCCATCAAAAGTTTGGAGGTATTGTAAGCTCTTTAAAAGGATGTCCGTATGCCAAATCGGTTCAATGC
>CAXBPM010000147.1:0-7570 GCA_963977345.1 uncultured Roseivirga sp. | reverse complement strand
TCAACCTTGTTACTGCTCAATCCATTAAAAACTTTAAGGAAATAGGGTTAAGGAAAGTAATTGGCGCCACAAGGGGGCAATTGGTGCGTTACCATTTATTGGAGTCCACCGTAATCGCTTTTATCTCTTTTGTTTGCTCATTTGCCATTGCGGAAAGGATAATTCCCCTTTTTAATTCTGCTTTAAACAAACAGGTGACACTCAATTATCTAAGCTCCGATTTTGTCATCTGGACCTTGGTGTTTGGTTTGCTTTTAGGTCTTTTATCGGGTCTTTATCCTGCTTTTTATATTACTAAGGTGAGCCCTTTAAGCCTCATGCAAAAATCAGCCACTTCAGTGGGGAGCAAAGGGTTGTTTAGAAAAGCACTGGTACTCTTTCAGTTTACTGTTTCGGCAACTTTGATTGTTATACTTTTCATCATGACGAATCAAATGAGTTTTCTGGAAACGCAGAAACTCGGTTTTGATAAGGATAATTTAATCTCAATCCCTTTGTACGAAAATAGTTTGGAGGCTGCGGTATTATTAAAATCGGAGATTTTGAAAATCCCAGGTGTTCAGTCTATCAGTTCCAATGATTGGAAGTTTGGAGGAGGTGCTTCATTAAGCAAATACAATAATCCTTATCTCAAAGAAGTAGAACCGAAACCTATTGTCATAGAGACGGATTTAGTTCAAGCAGATGGAGATTTCATAAAAGCAATGTCTTTAAAGGTGCTTTATTCCGCTAAAAATTACAATGGAGAAGCCCTCTCTGAAAACCAGGTAATCATTAATGAATCTCTAGCCAAGGCATTCGAATGGCCAGAGAATGCAGTTGGGCAAAAGGTATTTCAGTACGAAAACATGAACAGGGAAGTGGTCGCTGTAGTAGAAGATTTTCACTCCTACTCCATGAAAGAGGAGAAAACTCCTTTAGCAATAGAAAGCTTTTCATATGGGGTGGCTAATAATTTATTAATAAGGCTAGATACTAAGGAGGTCAAGGAATCTCTAGCTCAAATTGGTAAGTCATATCAATCTATAACAGATCGCCCCTTTGAGTATTACTATGTAGATGATAAGATCGCTTCTTACTACAAAGTGGAAAATGGTCAGTTTAAGCTGTTTCAAGCTTTCTCTTTCCTTGCCATGTTTATTTCGCTATTGGGTTTGGTGGCGCTTACCATCTACATGGTAGAACAGCGCAGAAAGGAAGTGAGTATTAGAAAAGTGCTGGGGGCTACCATCCAGCGGCTCATTTTTATGCTCAATAGGGAATATACGATTTTGATTATTATCGCCTTTCTGATCGCAACCCCTGTGGCTTATTATGCCATGCAAGATTGGTTAGCCGAATTCAAATACAGTGTAAATATTAGCCCTTTACTTTTTGTGGGAGCCTTTCTTGGTTTCCTACTGCTCAGCTGGTTGGTCACCCTTTTCCCCTCTTTAAAAGTAACGAATGAGAACCCAGTAGAAGCCCTTCGCAACGAATAAACCTTAAAGCTATGATAGTTCAACTGATCAAATACGCATTTAGAAGTTTTAGGAAAACGCCTCTAATTCATCTACTCAATTTAACAGGTCTTACCATAGGGCTGTCGGTCTTCTTTTTGGTTTCGCTCTATGTTTATCAAGAGAAAAGTTATGAAAGTGACTTCAGTAATAAAGAGGATATTTTTCAAATAGGCTCTGAAATACAAGGAATGATGGATGGTATGGCAGTAAGCACTTCTAACCTCACTTTTGTGAAAGATGAAATACCTGAAGCTGTAGCGATAACAACCTTTAGTAAGCGCGAAATGGACTTAACCAGCCCTCAGAATAAGACTTTAGGCGCTAAGGCCATTATAACTGATGCACACTTTTTAAAGGTTTTCGATTTTAAATTAATAATGGGGAATGTGTCCTCTGTGTTGAGTAAACCTGGTACCATAATACTGACGAATGAGTTTGCTGAACAACTTTTTGGCTCAACAGATGTGTTGGGGGAAATAGTAAGCTTTAAAGATGAACCTTATTTGGTCGATGGAATTATTGAACGTCCTCAATATAAAACTCAACTAGAAGTTGACGCAATTTTAAGCGATGCAAAAGTAAATGTATATGAAGCTAAAACATGGACATCTGCTTCAAGGTACGTTTATGCTAGAATAAATGAAGCCTCTACCAGAGAAGACTTTAAAGAAAGTGTTGATAGGGTAGTACTGAAATACATCTACCCACAGGTAAAGGGCAAAGAAGCAGATGGGCTGACCATCGAAGATTGGAAAAAGGATGCTGGTTACCGAGGCTTATCCATAGAGTCTTTGGATGAACTCAGAACAAAATCCAAAGCCATGCTCAATCTGATGCCTAAGATTGACCAAAACAGGTTATCTACTATGATCATCGTTGGTATTGCCGCCCTGCTTATCTCCGTTATTAATTTTATCAACCTGTCAACCGCCAAGGCTACGGTAAGGTTTAAGGAAGTTGGCGTGAAGCGCATTTTGGGTGCCAACCGTGGACTACTGATTAGCCAATTTTTAATTGAAGCCTTTATCGTAGTATCACTTTCAGCAATATTGGCATTAGCTGCGGTTGAATTGGTGATCAAACTGGGGGCAGACTTTGGCGGTTCATTTGTTGAGTTTTCAGTTCTTCATTTTAGCGAATGGTTGATGGGCGCTGCTATATTTATTGTGGGACTCACACTTCTTTCAGCAATATATCCAGCCCTTTATTTATCCAGTAACAAGTCCTTGATTCTTATGAGAAAAGGATTGCCGAAAAACGAGCTCAGTATTTTTAATGCCACAGGATTTAGAAAAGTGGCTACGGTAGTTCAGTTTGTAGGCTCCATTAGCTTAATCGCAGCGGTTATTGTTATGTTTCTGCAAATTGATTTTCTAAGGAATAGAGACCTAGGCTATGATGACCAAGGTGTTTTAACCACAAATGGTCTTTTCTTTTTGGGCAACCCAATTGATGGAAGTAGCACAATCGATGCCTTCCAAAATGAGCTCTCCAAAAGCCCATTGATTGAAGAGTTTGGATTCTCCACTAGGCTACCAATAGATGGTGTAAATCAAATCCCTGTGCCTTTAAAAGATGCGGATGGCAGTGAACACCATGTTGTTATTATGGGCGCTAACATTGATTATTTAAAATTGATGAAGTTCCGATTGAGCAAGGGTGAAATGTTTTCTGATTCAAGAGTAGGTACTTCTAGTTCAGCCTCATCGGATACAAAGAAGTCCACTTTAAGACCTGTGTTGATTAATCAGATGACGGCAAGCGTATTGGGGCTTGAAGAACCCATAGGAGAATTGATAAGTGATAAGTATGAAGTTGTTGGGGTAGTTGATGACTTCTTTTTTAATGATTTAAGAAGGGCAGTTGATCCCATTATTATAGTTGAATCAAAACCAAGCTTTCGTAGCTATCTCACTATAAAATCAAAAGATCAAAACGAAGCAAAGGCCTTTGTAGAGAATGTATGGCAAGAGTTAGCCTGGGTAGGTCATACTGATAAATATATGGAATGGGAAACGCTGGAATCTAATTATGCCGACTTATTGAAGGAAGAAAATCAAGGGTTTTCCTATATGCTTTTCTTCTCTGTTTTGGCCGTGATCGTGTCATGCCTTGGTTTATTTGGCTTGGCAGTATTCACGGTTGATCAACGTTTTCACGAGTTTGGCATCCGTAAGGTATTGGGTGCATCGGTAATCGATATTGTCCAGTTATTCTCTAAGGATTTTGCCAAGCTTATTGCGATTGCTTTTGTTGTCGCCATTCCAGTTTCCATTTATGCCCTGCAAAATTGGCTCGATGACTTTGCTAGTCGCATTTCACTTTCTGCTGAAGTGTTTTTGTTCACTGGGCTGATAACCCTGTTCATCGTTTTTGCCACCATCCTTTTCCAATCCCTTAAAGCCGGCCGACTTAATCCAGTAGACACCCTTCGAAACGAATAAACCTTAAAGCCATGTTCAAACAGACCTTCAAATTTGCCATTAAGAGTTTCAGGAAATCAGCACTGATGAACTATCTCAATGTTATTGGTTTGACCTTCGGTTTATCCATTTTCTTTTTGACTTCCCTTTTCATTTACCAAGAGTCTACTTATGAGCACGACTTCACAGGTCATGAAAGGATTTATCAAATCGGAACAAGCTTTTACAATAGGGGGCTTAGAGCAATAACCTCTGTAAATGTGCCCATTATGACTTCTGAAATGCCCGAAGTGAAATATACTACGGTGTTCACTCATAGCAGTAACCAAGAGGTCCATTTTGAGGACGAAACATATACGAAGCAAACGGTAATTAGTGCCGATTCACTGTTCTTTAAAGTTTTTGATTTTGACTTGATTGTTGGCGATCGACAAACAGTACTCAATGAGCCCAACTCGGTTGTTATTAGCGAACAAATGGCCAATAATATTTTTGGTACAACAGATTTAGTCGGAAAGACAATTAGAGTTGGCAAGAACAGGGAGTGTATAATAAAAGGGGTTAGTAAAAGTCCAAAGTATAAAACTCAACTAAAGTTTGATCTTTTGGTTTCACAGGTAAGGCGTACTAACCCAGGTAAGGGGTTTTGGGGTAGCATCGGTTCTTATGTTTATGTAAAAGTGCACCCCAATGTAACAGTTGATCAAATCAATGGCCAATTGGATCGATTGAATGCGAAATATATTTATCCACTATTTATCCCTGACGGAAGCATGTCATTCAGCGACTGGAGGAGTAATGAGGCGTATTTAGGGTATTTTGCAGAGTCGTTAGCATCGCTTAGGTACGAATCTGAAACAGAAACTGGCTTAATGCCCAAGGCCAACCTTAACCAAACCAATACTTTGCTAATTGTAGGCATTGCAGCCCTGCTTATATCAGTAATTAATTTTGTAAATATTAGTACAGCAAGAGCTTCTAATAGAATGAAAGAAGTGGCGATTAAGAGAATCATGGGCTCTTCTCGATTTTTGCTTGTAGGTCAGTTTATGATAGAGGCTTTCCTTACGATTGGTTTAGCTTCTGTTTTAGCCTTGGCAATTACAGAATTGATGGTTAAAATTAAACCCACACTTTTTGGTGATTTTGTGGAGTTTTCCGTCTTACATTCTGGGCAAACCATGCGTGCCATTGTTCTTTTGGTTGTTAGTATAACCTTGCTTTCTGGACTTTATCCAGCGGTTTACTTGTCCAGTGGGAAGATCATTACTATACTCAGAAGTGGTAGCTCGAAATACAGTTTTAGTGTGTTTAATGCCGCCTTGCTGCGCAAGTTTGCTACTGTAGTTCAGTTCGTGTTTTCAATTGGTTTAATCGGGGCTGTGATCACAATGTTCATGCAAATAGATTTTTTAAGGACAAGAGATATAGGTTATCATTCTGATAATGTGATTGTAATCCCAAATTCATTTTCTCTAAGAAATGAAAAGGCAGCTTTTAAAAATGAGTTGGAACGAATTTCTGGAATTGAGCAAGTCTCATTTATTTCTCTTGTACCAAGCGGTTTGACTAAATGGGATGCTCCAATAGAGTTGAAAGATGACAATGATCGACCATTTTATCACTATAATATTTCGGCAGATAAATCATTGCTCGAAGCCATGGACTTGACTTTGTTGCAGGGTGAAAATTTTGAAGAATCACCTTACCAAATTACTCAAAGGAACTATGATGAGAGTGTAGGAGAAAGTAAAGCAATAGATACAGGCAGCCCCAAGCCTATATTGGTAAATGAAGCGGCTGTTAAAGCACTTTTAATAAAGGACGACCCCATAGGTAAAAGACTACAGCACTATGTAATTATAGGTGTAGTAAAGGATTTTGTTTACACAGATTTACATGGGGAAATTGAGCCACTCGTTATTGAACAGAAACGTGAACCGGGTATTATTGATCCAATATTGATTAAGGTAACCGACAAAGCTGCTGTTATAGATCAGATAGAAACCCTTTGGGCGGGAATGGCTGGAAATCCTCTCGATTACTATATGCTCAATGATAATTATGAACGCCTTGTGAAGACCGAAGATGCTTCTTTTAATACGGTTTTCGCCTTTTCAATTTTCGCAGTGTTGGTTTCTTGCATTGGTCTCTTTGGGTTGGCCGCTTTCACGGTAGATCAGCGCATTAAGGAGTTTGGGATAAGGAAAGTGCTGGGGGCATCAATAACCGACATTGTAAAGCTGTTTAGTGGCGACTTTATGAAGCTCATTTTTATCGCGTTTGTCATCTCCATGCCTTTGACCATTTACTTCTTGGATGCATGGTTGAATAATTTTTCAGCTAGAATCGGTATTGGATATCAGGTGGTGCTCTTTACTGGCATTCTGGCAATTACAATTGCTGTAACCACTGTGCTGCTCCAATCTCTTAAAGCCGGCCGACTTAATCCTGTAGACACCCTTCGAAACGAATAAACCTTAAAGCTATGTTCAAAAACAACCTTAAACTTATTGTAAGAAAACTACGGAAAGAGAAGCTCTATTCCTTTGTGAATATTGCTGGGCTCACCGTAGGACTTACCGCATTTTTACTCATTGCGCTTTATGTGCGCGATGAACTCAGTTTTGATAATTTCCATGAGAATAAAGAGAATATTTATAGGATTGTGGACAATCATGAAGACTGGGGCTATAGCGCTTATGTGCCTTCAGATTATGTAGAAATGGTGAGTGCCTTCATTCCACAGATCGAAAACCAGACTCGGCTTTCAATTGTAGGTAGACCAACTTTATTTTCTAGGCCTGAAGGAGATGTTTACGCTGAGAATGTTTTTTATGTCGATCAGAACTTCTTTGAGTTCTTCAATTTCCCGCTCTTAGATGGTAAACCCAACAGTGTTTTTTCAACTGAACTTCAAGCGGTAATTAGTCAAGAATTTAAAGAGAGCTTTTTCGGAGATACAAATCCATTAGGGAAAGAAATTAAGATTGATAAAGACTTTATTGTAACCATTAGTGGGGTGGCGGAAAACCCACCCAAAAACAGTACAATTCAATTCGATCTGTTGCTTTACAAACATGGTCAATTTAAAAACGCATTTGAAGAGACTCATGGGTTTAGAAACGTCATTACTTATGTCTCTTTTTTCCCAGAAACTGATCCTGTTTCTGTCGAAGATGAACTGAATAAGTTAAAGGACAAGCCAGTTTATGCAAGTGCCTTAAAAGACAGTAATTATGAGCTGATCCCACTTTTGGGCCAGAGGTTGCATGCGCCTTATGAACGCGATGCTTTTGACAAGAACGATATCTCCTTTGTTATTCTTTTTAGTGGCATAGGTAGTGTCGTCTTATTGTTAGCCATTATCAATTACATTAATCTAGTCACTGCTCAGGCAAGTAAAAAAACCAAAGAGATTGGATTGAGAAAAGTAATTGGAGCTTCAAAATACCAATTGATCTTTTATCAACTGGTTGAATCTACCACAATTACCCTAGTTGCGTTTATGTTGGCTTTTGCCATCTCGGAAAGGCTGCTCAATACTTTTAATGAACTGCTGGATAAGGACATTAACTTGAACTACTTCGGTAGCGATTTTTTTCTTTGGGTGCTCGTTTTCGGATTGTTTTTAGGGGTTTTATC
>CAXBPM010000146.1:0-7592 GCA_963977345.1 uncultured Roseivirga sp. | reverse complement strand
AGAATATAAACGAAGTGCATAAACACAAAAAAAGACAGCCATTTCTGACTGCCTTTTGGTGGGCGCTGAGGGATTCGAACCCCCGACCCCCTCGGTGTAAACGAGGTGCTCTGAACCAACTGAGCTAAGCGCCCTTCCTAATTGGGAATGCAAAGGTAATATTGGTTTTCATTATTGCAAACAGTAGCGTGAAATAAAATTGATTTTTTTCTTCTTCACATCAAAAGAGCGGCTTGAGCACCTTTAAACACATATTTTTATTAACTTGGCCCCGGTCCTAAACTAGAATACCCCAAAACATGACGCTTGTAGAGTTCAAACAAATATTCGATCTCTATTACACCCCCATCAAGAACTTCCTTTACTATAAATCGGGAGACGTTGATTTGGCCGAAGACCTGACTCAAGATGTCTTCATGAAACTCTGGGACAAGCGCGAAGAAATCAATCAAGAAACTGTAAAAAGTTACCTCTACACCATTGCTGGCAACATGTTGCTCAACAAGTTCCGTCATGACAAAGTGGTATTCACTTTTGCAGAGAAGAACAAAGATCGGTTTAATGAACAGTCACCTCAATATGCTTTAGAGGAAAAGGAATTTAAAGAACAGCTCGAACGGACAATTGCGTCAATGCCTGAAAAGCAACGGGACGTATTTTTAATGAACCGTATTGACGAATTGACCTACAAAGAAATTGCGGAAAGATTAGAACTCAGTGTCAAAGCCGTTGAGAAACGAATGCATGGGGCACTATCTTTCTTACGAGATAAAGTGAATCACAAAATTTAACTATATTGAATAAGTGAACCACAACGACCCCATAGAGGATTGGTTTTACGCCAAAACATTTGATCAAGATCAACAAGAAGAACTAGAAAAGACCATTGCTTTTTCTAGTAATCTTGCTGTGCCCATAGGGAAGTCAAAAGATCAAGCTTGGAATCAACTGTTAAGCAACATTGAAGAGCAAACGGAAGACAATGGACGCATTCTAGTTCCTAAAAAAGAAAAGGTGAGTCAGTGGGTGGCATGGGTTTCGGGTATTGCCGCAATGCTCATAGCGGGTTATCTCACACTTTACAACCCATTGGGGCATGAAGAGATTGTTCGAAACAGGGCTGAACTGGGTCAGGTTGAAAAAATCATTTTACCCACAGGATCTAGCTTAACACTTAACTCATCATCAGCTTCTACTTACAACTCTCAAACTTGGTATGACAAAAGAATTGTCAAACTCGAAGGTGAAGCCTTCTTTGAAGTGACGAAAGGAGCAGAATTCTTAGTGGAGACTAACAATGGCACCGTTCAGGTGTTGGGCACGAGCTTTAATGTATTTTCAAGAGGAAAAGATTTTAGTGTGGAATGTTCAACGGGGTTAGTTTTAGTTACTTCAAACAACCAGCAGGTTGGACTTAGACCGGGACAAAAAGTATCCCTCAAGAAGGGTACGTTAGTTACAAGTGACTTCAATATTGACAAAATTGCAACTTGGAGAGAAGGTGACTTCTACTTTGATACAACTCCACTTGAGAAGGTAATTGAAGAAATGGAAAGGCAGTTCGATATAAAAATAAAAATGAAAGCAGACATCACCGAGAGGTACTATAGTGGATTCTTTAGCAGGACTAACCTAAAAGAAGCCTTGCAGCTTGTTTTCATACCTATGGGCTTAGATTTTAAAATCAATAACAAAGAGGTAACTGTACAGTAATCAGTGAGAAAATTAACCTGCCTCCTCTTTCTCTTCTTCATCAGTGGCTTGCTTTACTCGCAAGAGCTTCCCGATGTCTCCATTTCAGAAAACTTTAAAAACACTTCGTTATCTAAAGTCATTCGCATATTAAAAAATAAGTATGACGTCAAAATAGCCTACGATGACGCCTTAGTTACTGGAATCACTGTAAACGGTAGATACAGTAATAAATCTATTACCGCTTTCCTTGATGAAATACTCCCCTCTAAAGGGATTGACTACCGAGTTTTAAATGGCAAAATAATTCTCACCCCTGGGCAAATCACTATTGACCTTAATACACCGAGCCTGTTTGACCTTACTGTTTTTGGAATGATTCAGGATGCCCAAACGGGAGAAATGCTACCTAATGCTTTGATCCGAGTTGCCGGGGAGAATAAAGGCACCGTTTCGAATAAAGACGGCTTTTTCTCTTTGAGCCAAGTCCCTACTGATACTTCTACAATTGAAGTATCCTATTTGGGTTATAAAAAGAGTACTGTTAAGCTTGACCCCAATAAATCAAAAAGTACCATCCGAATTTCCATGTCTGAAAACACAGTAGACCTGGCAGAATTCACCGTAGTCGATCTTCGGTCGGATAACACAATTCAATATGGTGAGGAAATCAGTCAAATTTCCATTGACCCAAATAGCCTGACTTCTTTACCCAGTTTGGGAGAATTAGATATTTTCAGGTCGTTGCAACTACTCCCTGGTATTGGCGGAACAGATGAGACTTCTTCAGACCTCATTATTAGGAACAGTCCATCGAGTCAAAACTTAGTGTTGCTAGACGGATATAAAATTTACAGGCTCGATCACTTCTTTGGTGTTTTTAGTGCGATCAACTCGGACGCAATACGAGACATCCAGGTGTATAAAGGTGGTTTTGGCCCTAAATATGGCGGCCGAGTTTCTGGCGTAGTGGATATCACAGGGAAATCAGGGAACTTCAACGAGCCAGAATACTCATTCGGTATAAACCTTCTGAGTGCGCGAGTAAGTGTAAATGCTCCTCTAAATCAAGGCAAGGGCGCCATTCACTTCAGTACGCGTAGGGCCTTCACAGACATTATCAGAAGTAACTTATTCAAGAAGCTCTATAAAAACTACCGTGAAAATTCGAACCAACTAAATGACCAAGGAAACGACAATTCACTTAGGCCAAATTTTCATTTTTACGATGTGAATTTAAAGTCCACCTATAACCTTTCTAGTAGAGACATTGCCAGTTTTTCACTGTACTGGGGCAGAGACGAACTCTATACTGACTTTGATCAAATCACGGGCTCAGGGACTAACATTACTACTGAAAACACGGATGAAGACGCAGAGTGGGGGAACCTAGGCATTGGTGCCACTTGGTCACGGAATTGGAGTAAAAATTACTACTCAAGTTTCCAAGTGGCTTATTCAGGTCATAATTTTGATTACCTCTTTAGGAGTGAAGACCGAGATGAAAATGGACAAGTTACCAGGGCTTATAGTGCCGATCGTCTCAACGAAGTGGCCGATTTGCAGGTGAACTATAAACATGAGTTAAAATTAAAAGAGAGGCATAAAATCGATTTTGGCCTCAATATTTCCTCGATTACCACCATCAATGATGTCACCATTGATGAACAAGTCCAACAACCTACTGGCGATCGAAAACAGTCAGGAAGTATTTTGGCATTTTATGCATCAGATGAGCTAAAGGTTACAAAGAACTTTAGGCTGAATGTTGGTTTCAGACATAACATCACGGGCCTGACAAACGACAACTATTTTGAAAAGCGACTGGGAATGACCTACCAGCTTACACCATCATTAAAACTCAAATTGTCGAATGGGCAGTACCATCAATTTGCAAGGCAAATTACATATGATGACCCACGCTCCAATCTTCAAGACGGATGGAACTTGGCCGATGATCAAATGTTTGGTGCCTTAAAAGCCGAACACCTCATTGGTGGCATAAATTATTCTAAAAACGGCTTCATGGTAGATATGGAGTACTACCGCAAAGATGTTTCGGGCTTGGTGGAATTTACGGTTTCGCATATGGTAAACCCTGGGATGCCTAACGATACACAGCCACTAGTCACAGAATCGAATGGTGAAGATAAAATTAGAGGACTTGATGTATTAGTACAGAAAAAAATCGGCCCTTATCATGGCTGGCTGGCTTTCACTCATAGTAAATCGAGTAGCATCTATTCCCAGATAAATGGTGGACAACGTCTTCCTTCGAGATTAGATCAGCGCAATGAAGTCAAGTTTGTTCATATTCTAGACCTCAAGAAATTCAACTTCTCGGCTACCTTTTTATACGGAAGTGGAAAGCCTTTCCTTAGACCAGAGCTCAATTTTATTCGAGACAATGGTGGTACCGTAGTTAACTACGAAATTCTGAACCTAAATAAAACAGTTGAGCGATTACCTACTTACCATAGGCTAGACATTTCTGCCGCGTTAAAATTTGAAAATGAAGAAGTCAAAGGAGAATTCGGTATTTCCATCCTCAATGCGTACAACCATCAGAATATTCAGAGTAGAAGATTAAACTTTAATGCCATCGAACGCGCCATAGATAATGGCGAAGAACCAAGCCAATTATACAGAGACATTGTACTGCTTGACTTTACCCCTTCTATATTTCTAAACCTTTTCTTTTAATTTTTCTAGACATTATGGTAGGGTATGCTCTTATATGTGTGTATTAAGACCAAATGTACCAAAACCAAAACACTAACCAACATGAGTCGCAATGGCTAACTGGTGAAATTTCTTCAGAGGAATTTCTTCAAAAAGCGCATTCAACTGACTCAGAATCGGTTTTACTCAAGTCTTTGAGTAAAACAGTGAGTTTTGATGTACCCAATAAAAGGACTAAAGCACAAGCTTGGGCTGAGCTAGAGAAAAAGATTTCAGAAGAGAAATCTCAAAAAGTAATTCCTTTATACAGATCGTATTGGGTGGGTATTGCCGCCTCACTAATCTTAGCCATTGGAGCATTCTTTATTTTCAAACAATCAAGTACAAGTACCAATCAAACAATTATAGCAACTTCTCTTGCGGAGGTGCAAACAGTTTACCTACCAGATAGTTCAATAGTTTATTTGAATGCTGGTTCAAAAATTTCATTCTCGGAAGGGCAATGGCAGCAAGAAAGGACTCTAGAGTTAAGTGGAGAAGCCTTTTTCGAAGTGAAAAAAGGAAGTGACTTTACTGTTGAAACTAGGCTTGGCGATGTAGTCGTTTTAGGAACTAGCTTCAATGTAAAAGAGAGAAACAACATTTTGGAAGTAGCCTGTAAAACAGGGAAAGTAAAGGTGATAGTTAAGCCTAGTGGTGAATCTCAAATAATCACTCCTGGTCAAATACTGGTAACGAAAAACGGTGAAATTAAAGAGGTCTCCCCTATTTCTCTGTCTTACATCGACAACTGGAGAACAGGTGACTTTGACTTTGAAAGTGTAATGCTCACCGAAGTGTTTGAAGAACTAGAAAGACAATATGATGTAGACCTTGAGTTTGACTTAAACGACATCAAAGACAGGACTTACACAGGTTATTTCAATAACAAGAATTTAACAGAAGCACTTCAGTTGGTATGTAGCCCAATGGGACTCAATTTCCAGATTGAAGAGAAGCAAGTAAAGATAATGAGTAGAAGCGTTCAGACACCTTAGTGTCTAAGCGCTAAATGATAACATAGTGGCAATATTAGATGGTTAAGCTATATGTCACTAAGTTTCTTAGGTTGAGGTTGAGGAACGGGTGGTGCCGTTCCTCTATTTTTTTACCCAATAAAGTCTAACAAAGACTCCAAACCCATTCCCCTAGAACCCTTCAGAAGAATCGTTTGCCCTTCCAATATATTAGCCGACAAATAGTCATTCAAGTCTGCCTTTGTTTCAAAGTATTGTGCCTTAGAATTTGCCTCCTTTGCGGCTTTCATATGGGGACCACAAAAAATCACTCCTTCTATTCCCAATTGAGCCGTTAACGCTCCAATAGCAGAATGCTCCTCTTTACTGGTTTCTCCCAACTCTAGCATATCTCCCAAAATTACCAGTTTATGTGTCGCATTCAGAAGGCTCAAATTCTCTAATGCAGCCTTCATCGAGGTTGGGTTAGCATTGTAAGCATCCATGATAATGGTATTGCTTCCTTTTTTTAAAACCTGCGATCTATTGTTATCCGGACTATAGGTGGCCACAGCTTGTTTAGCCCTCTCCATATCCACTTTAAAGTACTTACCCACACATAATGCTGTCGCTATATTTTCGAAGTTATACGCACCACTTAATGCGGTCGTGGTTCGTCCGCCTTCCGCATCTTCAAAAACAATATTCGGTTTTGCTTCAATTAAGGAGACCTCTAAATAATCCCCTTTAGCAGGGTAGTATATAGGCGATTTAATTCTTCGTTGGGCGATGTTCGAAAGAATCTCATTCTGAGAGTTGACGAAGATTCCTCCATCGTTTTCTATCAGCCAATGGTACATTTCCGTTTTACCCCTAATCACCCCTTCAAAACCTCCAAAACCTTCTAAATGGGCTTTCCCAATATTGGTAATTAAGCCATGGGTCGGTTCGGCAATTTTGCAAAGCGCAGCAATTTCTCCTACATGATTAGCGCCCATTTCTACAATAGCCATCTCAATATCAGGCCCAATACTCAGTAAAGTAAGTGGCACTCCGATGTGATTATTGAGGTTACCTATCGTGGCCGAAACTTTGTACTTGGTGGCCAAAACGTTTCTTGTAAGTTCTTTGGTAGTCGTTTTTCCGTTCGAACCCGTAATGGCGATAATCGGGATTTTCAACTGCTTCCTATGATAGTTGGCCAAAGCCTGAAGCGTTTCTAAAGCATCGTCTACCAGCACACAACGGGAGTCAGTATTGTATTCAGCATCGTCAATCACGGCATAAGATGCCCCTTGGTTTAGCGCTTGCTCAGCCAGTTTATTTGCATTGAAGTTGGGGCCCTTCAGCGCGAAAAAGAGATTGCCCTTTTCGATTTTCCTTGTATCGGTACAGATGCCAGTTGAGGCTATAAATTTTTCGTAAAGCGAAGCAATGTTCATAGGTTTTGAAATCTTTGTCAGTCAAATTGCACGACAAGATAATACAGATTGACGAGCTATGCCGTTCCAACATTAGCAATCGTTGAAATCTTTACATTTGCAGTACCCTTGTTATGAAGTTTCTCTTTTTGTCAATTTTATTATTCTTCAGTTTGAATCTGTTTGCGCAGTTTTCATTCCGTTATGAAAATGACATTCCTTTAATCATAAATGGAGAAACGCTTGGCCGCGCTTGGGAAGGAGGAATCAATTCTGCTCAATTCCAGAAGATGGACTTGGATGGTGACGGCATTGAAGACCTCATCGTTTACCACAGAATGTCAGGCGAACTGACTACCTACCTGGCCAAGAACAACGAATTTGTTTGGGCGCCAGAATACAAAAGCCTCTTCCCTACAGAAATCAACCACTGGTTTATTTTGGCCGATTATAACTGCGATGGTAAAATGGATATTTTCACCTCTGTACCTCAAGGAATTACCGTTTTCAAAAATATCAGCTCAGGAAATCTTCCAGAATGGGAACAGGCGGTGGACTTTCTACGCTTCGATTCTGGCGCCAACATTCAAGTGAACGCCTCCGACATTCCGGGCATTGCCGATGTTGACGGAGATGGTGACTTAGACATTCTGACCTATCGTTTCACCACGGCCAGCACCATCGACTATTACAAGAACACAAGCATGGAAGTGAACAGCAATTGCGATGAACTTACTTTCACACGAGAAACCAGAAGATGGGGAGAGTTTGCAGAATGCGAGTGTAATAGCTTCGCCTTTTC
>CAXBPM010000145.1:0-7594 GCA_963977345.1 uncultured Roseivirga sp. | reverse complement strand
TAAAACGGATCATTCAGTCCACTCACGCGAATGAGTTTCTTATTCACAAATTCTTGAATGCCTAACGCTGATAATTCACGACCGAAACCTGAATTTTTTGTCCCACCGAAAGGAAGATCGGCTTGTGTCCAAGTAGGGTGGTTGATAAAGACCATTCCTGTATCAATCTGATCAGCTACTCTTTTACCTCGTTCGATATCCTGTGTAAATACAGAACCTCCCAAACCAAAATCAGAGTCGTTGGCTAGGTCTATAGCGGCCTGTTCGTCTTTCACTACATAGAAGGAAGCTACTGGACCAAATAACTCTTCGTGATAGGCAGCAATACCAGGCTTCAAACCTGTGAGTATGGTAGGTTCCATAAAGGCACCTTCACGATCTGCACGTTTACCTCCTAATAACACTTGTGCACCGTCAACAACAGAACGTTTCACCTGATCGGCTAAATGAACTGCGGCTTCTTCACTACTTAATGGGCCTAACTCTGTTGCGGGATCCATTGGGTCACCCACTTTCATTTTTGATAGTTTATCCTTAAACTTTTGAATAAACTCATCGGCTATTGCTTCCACTGCGATAAACCGCTTGGAGGCTACACAACATTGTCCGTTGTTATTCATCCTCCCAACAACTGCCCACTCTACGGTTTTATCCATATCGGCATCTTCCAGGATAATGAACACATCATTGCCGCCCAGCTCTAGCACGACTTTTTTCAAATGTTTTCCTGCTTCAGCGGCTACACTTGCACCGGCTTCTTCACTTCCCGTTAAGGAAACACCCTTTATTCTTTTATCCCCAACCAATGCGGATGCACGTTTACCGGAGATGAATAGATTAGTATACAGTCCTTCAGGCGCTTCTGCTTCGTCAAAGAGTTCTTCAATAGCAGCGGCACATTGTGGTACGATGGAGGCATGTTTGAGCAAAATAGTATTACCCACCATAATGTTGGGTGCTGCAAAACGAGCTACTTGATAGAAAGGGAAATTCCAGGGCATCACGCCTAACAATACGCCAATGGGACTGTTACGAATGATTGCCGTTCCATATTCTGGGTCAAGGACTTTATCGGCAAGAAACGTTTCTCCATGATCAGCATAATAGTCAATGATATCGGCACTCAAATCAATTTCTCCTTCCGCCTGAGCGAGAAGTTTGCCCATTTCTAATGTGATGGTTTTGGCAAGTGCTGATTTCTTGATGCGCATGAGTGTGGCTACTTTATGTAGCAGATCAGCGCGTTGTTGGTAACTGGTTTCTTTCCAGTTAGTAAATGCTACTTGCGCCTTGGCTACCTTGGCATCAACTGACTTTTCCGTCATTTCTTCGAACGACTTTATGGTTATATTTGTGTTGGGATCAACTGTTTGAATGGACATTTTGTAAGAATTTTAATGTATTTTAGTCAAGGACATTCCTTTACTGTTTTGTAGGCTTTCCCAAAAACATGCTACGATTTCATAGTCCTAATTGGTTAAGTCAGAATTTACTAAGTGACTTTTAAGATAGAGGTATTACTAATCAAGCGTGTTACTCAATTATTTGTAATGCTTACATAATTCACACGTACCTCTTTTTCAAAAGGTCTAATGGTGTCTCTTTCCTAATGGGAGGTTAGAAGGTCACCCAATCCACCATGGTTTTAATCATGTGTAAAAATGTATCTCGGCATTCGCCTTTTTGGCTATTTCCAATCCAATTTGCTCGGCTACCCTTGCACAATGGGAAAAGTCATTAGGTACGAATATATTTTTCATATCAATGAGGTCTACGATTTTCTTTACACCTAATCAATCGTATTTCAACGACCGTTTCTAGCAGTATCTAGTTTGTTTTCCTTAATGATAAAGATAGAATACTGTCCCGTTGAATCTTTACAACATTCCAATTTCAATGTGTGAAATTGTGATTATCTACAAAGAAATATTCGTGTTCAGCAGTGTGGATTGAGCTAAGTAAATATCGTATTTGCCAACCTGATTTCTGAACTTTTAATAGTTGGAACCTAGAACGGTCTGGAGTAGATGCATTTCGAGAATTTTCCCGAATCTCACTATGCTGCTCAGTGGGTTTTGGAGGTTTTGAGTGCACTGACAGGAGTCAGCTTTTTCAATTGAAGGATTGCTGAGAGGACAATTAATCCTCCTGCCGCAAGAGGGGTAGGTAGTTCTTAAGATTGATGGAAAGGTCTTCGCTGCAATCGCCACCACAGAAGAAAACAGACCAGAAGATCACGCCAGTTGTAATGGCTTTGGGTAGCCAAAGAAGGGAATTCTTGATAAGTAAATTCCCGACTCCTAAACGGTCCAGCTCTTCAAAAACAAAATTTATGTCCCCGAAAGGGTTCACCACTTGATTGGCCGCTTTTTCTTCTTCCACTAGGGTCGTTGTACGAACTTCAATAAATGCCAGCAACGTTCTAATCTCATCTTCACTCAACGCCTGATCCGGGGTTGAATACCTTGACAGCCCTTTCATCACCATTAGCCACTATAGTTTGAGAAGATTTGATAAAACTCAACAACCAATCTTCCTCATATCTGCCGTTAACTCCTTTGAGGTCCGGCCCTACCAGATTGCCACTTCCGATACTGTGGCAAGCCAGTGAATAGGGATTCTCCATTAATTTGTTGAGCACTAGCTGGAGTGATGCTGACAAAAGCCAGCATCACTCCAGCCACTCTACTAACCAACCTTAAGGTCTTCATCAATTTGCTGACTTCAAGAATTCAACAATCTTGTTGGCTTCCTCTTGTGAAATCTGTGCTCTGAATTGCATGTGCTTGACAGCAATATCCCAATCGACATCGCTGAAAGTACTGGGTGAGGCAGTGTTGTGACATCTCCCGCAGGATTCTCCCCAGAGTTGAGCCCCACCCTTTTCTGATATATGAGCAGGGGCAGCACAGCCTGCCACAATCATCATGGTAGAAAAAATCACAAATGCCATTGTAAATAATATATTGTTCTTTTTCATGATCGTTTCATTAAAATCCTATAGTCCATTGAATAAAAAAGAGGTCGGTTTTGGTAAGCCCTGGAGAGTCATGGCCTCCTTCAACCTCGTCTGATTGAAAAGCAATTTTGATGGCAGATCTCCAATCCATCCAATAGTTCAGGCCAAACGTCAATTGTGTACTCTCCGATTCCCAAGGTGCTTCTTCAGGAGTGGTGAGGGCAGAATACCTTCCTACCAACTCAAGGTTCTGTATAAACTGACTACCGAATGTTGGTCTATAAGCCAATTGGTAGAAAGAGGTTTTTGACTTGTTATCAAAGTCGAAAGTTTCCAAGTTACCATTCTCTAAAATGTCGTAAGGCCTATTGTCTATATTCACAAAATTCAATTGGCCTCGAAGATCAACCCTGCCGCCAAGCGCGGATACGTTTTTCACTAAAGTCCAATCAAAGGCATAGAGGAATGCTCCGATATCTTCAAACTCAGATCCTTCATTACCCAACTTGGCAGATTGAGCTGAGAATCCAATTTCAAGGGATTGGTCGGCAAAGGGAAACAATCCGAAGCGCCCACCAAATGCTTTGTTTTTATTATTATCTATATCGGCTTTTGGCACAATCATGCCTATTTCATCAGCCTCCTCTTCACCATCATTCAAACGTGGTCCATTCGTCATATAGGCTGAATAATTGGCTCTCATACCTGCTAGGAATGTGGCTCCGCGAAGTTCTATCCCCAAATCGGAAGTAGGGAGTAGCCCATCGTGCCCATAACCTAATGGAACAGTCGGTAGCTTATTAATCCATGAGGGGTGTAACCTGTCGAAAAATGTACCAAAAGGGATAAGAATCTTCCCCATCCTTACAGTCATATTTGGAGTGAGTTGGTAATAGAAATTAGCATACTCTAATGCTATTTCGACTTCTCCGTTTTCAATCTCGAACTCCAGTTCGCTTTCAAAAAGCAAACGGTCTGATTGTTTATAGATAAACAGAGGAACAAATCGTGCATTGCCGAAGGAGGTTTTACCCTCGCCTGAAATGAAATTTGCATCGCCATAGCCCCTAATCATATAGCGACTGTTGCCAGGTTTGGATGAAAACGAACTATCTGTCGTTTGTGCCATAACCGACACACTCATCACCATCATAACTCCAAGTAAAATGTGTTTCATGTTATTATTTTTTAAAGGTTCTTATGTAGTTGACCAATTGCCATCGTTGATCCTCTTTGAGCATTGTCTTATAAGAAGCCATTGGGGTTCGTCCCTCAGAAAGCTTCCAGAAAATTGCGCCATCTGACTGTGCCTGAACACTTGCTAGGGTGAAATTTGTGGGTTTCGGGTTCAGCGCTGCTCCAGCCACACCATCACCTTTTCCTTTTGCACCATGGCATACCGCGCACATTTGATTATAGAGCTTTTTCCCCTTGACCAATTCGGCCTCGTTATCAACAAATGGATTCTTTAAATCATCAGCTTCTTTCGGAGCCTTCCATGCTCCATTTTGATCGTTAGACTCTTCGTTCGTTGGGCTTGAAAAAACCAATAAAGAGAGAGTGAATGCTGCCAGGATTAGATGAATAAGCTTATCAGTAGACATAGTGAAAATTGTTTGATTATATCTAAAAGTAATATTAGCAAACCTTAAGAGCGGAATAATTATGTTTTAGATGTATGATATTTAGCAAAAAAAGGAGCTGTTCTCTCAGCTCTCAATGCGCGCTCCCAATCATCAGAACGCAGTCCTAGTCCTCGTGCTTAGGTGACGGGATGCAGGTTGTAGGTTGTAGGAAGTGGCTGAAATTTCAAGATACATACTCTATATTTATTCCGCTTCAAGAGGCGTAACCTCAATAGGTTTAATAAACACTTTACCTGTGCCCTCAAACATGATCCCG
This sequence comes from uncultured Roseivirga sp., assembly GCA_963977345.1. Lineage (GTDB taxonomy): Bacteria > Bacteroidota > Bacteroidia > Cytophagales > Cyclobacteriaceae > Roseivirga. The sequence goes on along the minus strand of CAXBPM010000145.1, from coordinate 2,733 downwards.
ATGTATCCTGCTTCCAATTTATCACCATGACCATGTGTGATATTCTTATCCCCCAAATAACCCTTGTAGTGACTACCAGCGGCTGAAACTCTAATGGTCATCCAGTCTTTGGGAGTTGAATCAAAACTTTTAGTGTCAAACACCTTTTCAATACCATTTACAATTCTTCCTTGACTCATGCTATTTCCCTTTATGGATACAACTAGTAAGTATCTGTATTTTGGGTGCCCAATCGGGTGTCAATTCCATGGTTTTGCGGTTCTGCTGCCTACTCTATTAATTTCAAATTAATTCGTTTTTCTTGACGAGGTATGGGTTTTCATGATTTTCCAGTCCCCGTTGATTTTCTTCAAGACAGATGTAGCAGCTCCCTTTTTCTTAATAGTTCTATCTCCTTCGGCCAGAACTATTGTGTAGGTATAAGTTTCGGTGGTTAAGGCATATGGTAAATCAAGTCTTATTTCAATCTTTAGGCTCGAAAATGTGAATGATTTGAAATGGCCAAGTTCAGGGCACCAAATGGTGCTCTAGATAATGGTCAAATGTTCCTTCAACTCCTCTTGACTTAAAGGCTTAAGAGCAAAGTGTTCAATTAAATTCACCCTGCGAATTACCGGTCTGTCGCTCACTTAATATATAGTATTCTGTTTTAGATATACACTTAATACTCGATGGCCGCCAACACAGCTTTTTAATTCCGTATATGACTTTCTACCAGCACACCTTTCACATTATTTCCCGTATCAATTGCAAACACGACTGATTTGCCCATTTGACTACTAGCCTCTTTAAAACGATAAACCTCTTCCATTTTTAAGCTTCTGGGATCAAAGAGTGTATCCAGTTGTTTGCACTCCAACTGGTCATCTTGTCTGGTGAAATCATGCACAAAACCTTGGGATTTTAGATCATTTAGGGCATAGTCCAAAGAATCATATTTGCTATGTAGAAACTTGATGTGTTGCTTGTATTGTGACACAGAACGGCCTGTTACTTTCTTAAACTGGTTAGACAAGTAGTGCACACTGCTATAGCCTAGTTTGATGGCTATTTCGCTTAATGTGAGTTCATCATAGTCCAAGAGTTGTTTCACCCTTTCTATACGCACTTCAATGAATTTTCTCTCTATAGTTTGGGATTCATGCTTTGAGAATAGTTTACTTAAATAGTTGTAATTTTTACCTAATTGTCTGGCAAGAAATTCTGAAAGAGTTACTTCTGAAATGGATTCTTCTTGGTTGTGGGCATACTCACTGATTGCTATTTTAATTTCCTCGACTAGCACATCTTCCTTGTTGTCCAATAATTCGAAACCGTGTTGTTCTAGACGTGATTCTATTGTTGATAGGCTCAGGGAAACGGGTATGGATATGCTAGCATACCCAAGTTCTAAACTCAGAATGTTGGCTCCGAGAACCTTTAGCTCACTCTTAATTACAAAGATGCATCGAGAGCAAACCATGTTTTTAATATGTAGATTAATAGATATCATCACTTTTGCTTTTAGATTGATAAAATATGAATGAGGATATGGTGCGAGAATATTTGCACCATATGAAATTGCACATAACAAGGTTTCTGGAAAATGGTCCTCAGACCTTTCCATAGCTTGATATGCGCTCACATTTTATAGCAAAAATGACTGGTATCGTATTCGTATTTGATCACCAGAAATAGGTGGAGGTAGCTTAGAATAAAGGAATAGGGTACTGATCTTTCGGCTATTGTATAAGAAAGAGATATGTCCAGAATAATGTTTAATAAAGTTGATCTTCTCAACTTTATTAAACTCAAAGGATTCTACTTTATTCTTGATCAATTCATCAAAAAATGGAGTGGTGATATCCTCGCAGCAATTATCATCAGCTGAATCTCCGTGATCGTGATCAGTCGGCTGCCCATGGTGAGAATCAGTTGCTACAGGTTGGTTATGGTCATCCCCACCCGGTTGATAGTGTTCTTGATCTTGCCCATGATTATGGGAAGACGAAAACTCTATGACGCTTACATCGCAAAGAGCGTCACAAACAAAAATACTCGAGAAGGCCAAGACTAATGTCATGGCAATCTGTGTTTTCCGTTTGTTCAGTAGGTTTAACATTTTTTTTTAATTACCTCCTGATAAATAGCTGTAGGAGATTATATAAGCAAAATTAGAAATTTAGTAGGATGGTTTTCATGATCAAAATCAGTTTATCAAATGACTTGACTCAGTTCCCCTGACTAATAATACCTCGTTTAATCACCCAAGCCCTAGTTAATGCGTTAGCCGCATAATTCAATAAAAGCTGTTCTCACCTGTGATTTCTCTCCAGTCTCTGTCCATGCCATATAAAGCTTATTACCCTAATTTGTAATCACAGGAATGGTGAAAAGAGCCTACTTTCCTTTTGCTACCGTCTTAACATTCAACTCAACATCTCCATAAAAATCGATTGCTGTGGCACTACGTGTTCCGGTGACCCATACTTCATTATAGGCGACAAGTCCTCCAAAAATTTATCTTCCCCTTGCACTGGGAGCATGATAGACTATATTCACATGCGTTTTTCCAATATTGGTCACCGCCTCAGTTGAAGGGCTTTAGATTTTCCCGCAAGGGCTGGCTGTCTTGTAGCGGTAGCGTGATCAGTCTCTGACCCGGCCTCTTCATTTTGCTTTTTATCATCACTACAGGCTAAAAAAAGTAATTGTGAGGACGGTAAAAGTAGAATACTTAGTTATTTTATTTAG
>CAXBPM010000144.1:0-7684 GCA_963977345.1 uncultured Roseivirga sp. | reverse complement strand
ATTTTCGAACGCAAGATTAGCCGTTTTTCTATGCAGGGTACTTTCCCTGCAATGGATCCAAAACAAGGTATGAGCTTCCTTACCCAAACTTTACCTTTGAGTTATACTGGAGTGAAAAAATCGGTTTTGCTCGAAGTGCTTCCCGCCATTACTTATGCCCAAAGCCAAAGTCATCAGAACGGAGAGTATGTAAAAGAGAACAATTTTGAACCGAGCCTTACACTAAAATATGGCATCACTTCCGAGCTCGTTCTCGATGCTACCATCAACCCAGATTTCAGTCAGGTGGAAGCCGATGCCTCTCAGGTAGAAGTGAATCAGCGTTTTCCGGTGAATTACCCTGAACGCAGGCCTTTCTTTTTAGAGGGAAATGAAAACTTCAATTTTGCTGGTAACAGCCTCTTCGGGCCAGTTAGATCCGTAGTAAACACACGCTCAATTGTTTCGCCCATTGCCGCCACCAAACTTACGGGTAAACTGGGGCAGAGAAACATATTTTCAACCATTTATGCCGTAGACCGAGCAAATGAAACTTTGGCTGATTATGAAGAAGACAAAACAGCAGAAGTTGGTGTTCTCCGGTATATGCGCTCATTTTCACAAGACAGCTACCTCGGATTTATTGGAACTGGAAGAAAACGAAACGATGGTTTCAATGCTGTTTATGGTGTGGACGGACAAGTAAGAATTAAGCAATCGAACCTCTTTGGTGCGCATATATTAAACTCTCTCACAAAAGAAACTGCCGATGGTGCCATAGAAAACAAGGGAACAGCCGCTTTTTCCTTTCAAAGAAGTACTCGAAACTTTTCTGGAAGCCTAGCCTTTGTGGACATCGGTGACGGTTTTAGGTCGGATGTAGGCTATGTAACCCGCACGGCAATTCGTAAATGGACTTTGAGTGCTTCCCCAAAAATATATCCCAAACAAGGAGTGGTGAAACGGATCGACCCAACTATTTACACTTCCTTGACCAAGGATAAGCCCAGCGGTATGTATGAAGGTTCGGTATATCTTTCTTTATCGGCCACTTTACCAAGGAATACGCGATTATCAATTACCTCCGATTTCTCTACCGAAATTTATCAAGCACAACGCTTCAATGATGGCGGGGTAAGCCTATCGGCAAGCTCTCAAATTACCAAGAGAGTTTACTTCAGGTCTAGCTATGGCTGGGACAAAGGCATTTACTATAGCACGCCTGCCCAAGGCTACGGCAAGCGAATCAGCAATAGCCTCAATCTTCAATTGTCCGACAAGTTCAATGCGGAGTTTAACCACAGCTTCAACTCGCTTTACAATGAAGAAACCGATGACAAGTATTACGACATCCATATTTTAAGGGGAAAGGTAATTTACCAAATGAACCAATACCTCTTCTTCCGAACCATTGTGCAGTACAACAGTTTATCGAAAGTTGTGGCACCTAATTTCTTGGCCTCCTTTACCTACATTCCAGGCACGGTGGTGCACCTCGGTTACGGTTCTATCCATGAGCAAACCCGTTGGGATGGCGTCAACTACAGACCAGACGACCAATACCTCCGCACCAACAGCGGCTTCTTCTTTAAAGCCAGTTACTTGTGGAGATTGTAGGTGGGTGTGTAGTTAAGAGGGATTGGTTATGGGGGAGTGTCTCTATAAGTAATCAAACTGAAGCGAGCCTCATCGGCTTGTTGGTGAATAAGAGGCTGACCGAGAACTCGAAACGGAATTTTGTCACCAAATAAAATTTGGAAACCCAATATCTAAGCCCCATCTAAATCTTCCCCCAAGGGGAAGACTTTGCTTCAGTGGTCAATTTAGGCCTTTGAAACAAAATTAGTTGATGCTCAAAGGTCCCTCCTTGGAGGTTCCGAGGCTTCGGAATAGTGAGGCTCAAGAGTCAAAGCCAAATATTATTCTGATATTTAATTTGACTAAAACATTCTCGGTCAGCCTCAATAACACCAACAAGGGCAGAAATAACCCCCTTCCAAAGGTATCATTAGCACATAGGCGAGGAATAAACCAAAGCCATAGTTTACGAGTCTGTTAAACGGCAGAAATTTAAGAAGCTAGGTTTGTAAACTAAAAGTTGATCTCCAATTAATTCGGCACTTACATGATGCCCTGAGATTTTATGGATCCCCATATTCTGCTTTACGGTCAAGGATAATTCAAAGTCAAGGGTAAAATCTTGTGTATTATAGACGTAAAGTCTGTTTTTTTTGGTGAGTGGGTGAACAATGAAGTAATCGCGATTGAAGGTAATGCGCCCAATTCCTTTGGCAATTTCATAGTTCCTTACCCATCTTTTTAAATGATCAAATTGCGCAATAATACTGAACTCAAATGCATTTCCGCTTTTTGTTCTAGTACTCGCTCCACCAGTAGTATGCACAAATAAGCATTCATCTTTCGTGAAAAAGGCTCTAATATTCAGCCATTCTCGTTTTAAGTAAAAAAATTGAGTGCTTGCTAATTTTTCTAATGGTAATGTAAAAACTGACTTTTCCCATTCCCAATTTGGGGTTGAGAATAATAGGTTTCTCTTTTTGTTCAAATGAATTATACATTTAGGCGGCCACCCTGAATGAGAATAGTCTTCTAATCCCATTAAAATAGATTTCGTTTTGTAATCATATGCATATAATTTTGACTTTATCTGCCTATGGTTACTGTCTGGAGGAAATGGGTTTAATATTTTGCTGAATGAAAAATCGGTAAGCCTTATAGATTCTTTCTTCCATGATAATATCACTTTTGTCAGCCAGATAATGCCAAACTCATTTGGAGTTTGAAAATAATTATATCCATTAAATATAGATGCAAATTCAAAATCTCGAATTCCTTTTAGTGAAAAGCTATCCACTTGTTTTCCGTTTATTAATAGATCTATAAAAGTTTCCTTTTTCCAACAAACAGAAATGATGATAGTCGTACTCTCATTAATGTTAAGCACAGTATCAAAGTAATAACCCTCTCGAGGAAGATGTTGAGTAATAATTTCTGATTTCAAAACCCGTATATCCATTGAATATTATAAAGCGTATTGATTATACCAATTAAGTGAAAATAATTAAATTATCATTCAATATTGATGAATGTTAATCTACTTCCTGTTTGCAAATTTCTCCTCTCTCAATTCACCACTCTTTTCTATCTCAATTTTCAATATGCAGCACTAATGACGGATATTTGTGCATAACATGATAACATGCACAAAGAAGTGTCGTTTGCTGTGCACGTAGCAATTTGACAGCACTATTTATTTTACAAAATTGTCGACCATCAAAAACTGGAATGATTTCATTTCAAAAAAAGTTAAGTAGCCTCATCGGCTTGTTGGAGAAAACTCCAACAAGGGCATAATTTCCTAATAACTGATAACCGATTTCCCGATCACTAAGAGATTCTCCCCCAATTCACTACGGCTTTTCTAAGCGACTTGATGTGGCGGAGGATATTGCGGTTTCCTTCTTTTTCTAGGTTAGGGTCGGCTTCAAGAATATCGCTGGCAGCATTTCGTGCGGCTTGGATAATTTGGCCGTCCTTAGCTATATCGGCAATGAGTAAATCGAGCACGCCACTTTGTTGGGTTCCGGTAATATCGCCTGGGCCACGGAGCTGGAGATCTACATCGGCAATCTCAAAACCATTGTTGGTGCGCACCATGGTTTCCAATCGCATGCGGGCTTCTTTACTCAGCTTGTACTCTGTCATCAGAATACAATAAGATTGCTCTGCCCCACGTCCCACACGGCCCCTCAACTGATGCAGTTGCGCCAAGCCAAAGCGTTCCGCATTTTCAATCACCATCACCGAAGCGTTCGGCACATTTACCCCCACTTCGATCACCGTGGTGGCCACCATAATTTGGGTTTCGTGCTTAATAAACCGCTGCATTTCAAAGTCTTTGTCCTGCGGTTTCATTTTGCCATGCACAATACTAATGTGTTGGTCGGGGAAAGCCCTGCGAATGGATTCATAACCATCGTCCAAATCCTTCAAATCCAGCTTGGCAGATTCTTCAATGAGCGGATAGACTACATAAATCTGTCGACCCTTTTTGATTTCTTGCTTCATAAAACCAAACACCTGAAGCCGTTTTGCATCGTATTCGTGCAAAGTTTTAATCGGCTTTCTGCCGGCAGGTAATTCATCAATAATTGAAACCTCTAGGTCTCCATAAAGCGTCATGGCTAAAGTACGTGGAATGGGGGTGGCCGTCATGACCAACACATGCGGATGGAAACGTTCGTTCTTCCCCCACAACTTCGCCCTTTGCGCTACGCCAAAACGGTGCTGTTCGTCAATAATGGCCAAGCCCAAATTCTTGAATTGAACCACATCTTCTAGCAAAGCATGTGTACCCACCAAAATGCTGATGCTGCCATCGAGCAGGCCTGCGTGAATCACTTTGCGCTCGCTCTTTTTACTAGAGCCTGTCAGTTTTGCAATGCCAATGCCCAGCGCATCGGCAAAGGGTTTTAAACCTTGATAATGTTGATCGGCCAGAATTTCGGTAGGTGCCATAATGCTGGCTTGTGCACCAGAACCCACTGCCAAAAGCATGCATATAAAGGCCACAATGGTTTTTCCACTTCCCACATCGCCTTGCAGCAAACGGTTCATTTGCTTCCCCGACTTCATGTCGAAGTAAATTTCTTTGATTACCCGCTTTTGGGCATTTGTTAAATCAAATGGTAAATGGTTTTTGTAGAAATCGGTGAGTAAGCTGGAGTCGCTAAACACAGCTCCTCGGTACTTTTCTGTCCGGGTGAGTTTTAACTTGAGCAGGCGCAGCTGAATAAAGAACAGCTCTTCGAATTTTAGCCTGAATTGGGCTTTCTTCAACAACTCTTCGTTGCCCGGAAAATGAATGTGCCAAAGCGCCAGCTTCTTTTCAATCATTCCATACTGGGTCACTAAACTTTGAGGAAGCGTTTCGTTGATATGAGGCTCAGAAAAAATCATTACTTGACGCACCATTTTAGAAATGGCTTTACTGTCCAAGTACTTGGCCTTCATTTTTTCAGAAGTATGATACACCGGCTGAAGGAAAGAAGCCTTTTCGTTTTGCGTGGTCAGCACTTCTAATTCTGGATGCGCAATGCTAATCTTTCTTCCAAAAAGAGCCGGTTTGCCGAAGACTACGTATTCCACCCCCAGCTGTATTTTCTTCGCTACAAACTGAATTCCCTTAAACCAAACCAGTTCTAGGGTACCCGTTCCGTCCTCGAAATGCGCAACGAGACGCTTCTTCCGCATTTCGCCCACCGTTTCAATTCTTCTGATTTTTCCTTTGACTTGAACGAAGGGCAAATCTCCGTGCACTTCTTCAATGGGGTAAAACTTAGTGCGGTCTTCATAGCGAAAAGGATAATGCTGAATGAGATCGCCATAGGTGAACAAGCCGATTTCGGCACCAATCAGCGCTGCTTTTTGCGGGCCAACGCCCTTAATAAATTCTATGCGGGTTTCGAAAAAGGATGCCACGGAAACAATTTAATATTTCCATTCAAAAGAGTTCAACATTTCGATTGCATCCTTCTTAATAAAATCAATAATCGGCCTTAGCGAATCATTTTTATTGGCGGTATTAAAGTAAAGTGCTCCTCTAAAAAAGTGTGTTGTGCTGTCGGTAGTAAAAAACTGAAACTGGCTGGGTACTTCTCCTGCCAACTCGGCCGTGCTGGCCACCTGATTGTTTCGCATCGGAATTATGCTTTCCCTAATCGAATAGGCTTTGGATTTATGTTCCATGGTTAAGTCAAATGCCTCGGTAAGCAGTTCTTCCATGTCGTTCTCTGGGTTTTTCAAATCCTTATATGTGATTTGAATCACGGCATCGTAATCTGGGTAAAATAAGTTGATGTAATACCTGCCCGATTTTGGGAAGGTATCGCGCGACAACTCTGCATATTGGGAATAGAAGAAATGATAAGGGAAAGTATCGGGCAAAACCTGATAGGCAGACTCTGGTAAATCGATTCGGTTATAGGCCTTTGGTTTGGGTAAATAGCTTTGCTCACAAGCCGAAAACCCAATGATTAACACAAAAGAAACCAGCAGTAATTTCTGAATCGACTTTCTCAAACTGACACTTTACGGTTGATTAAAACTCTAACCCTCTTAATCCTACGAACGTCCACCGCAACTATTGTGAAAAGGAACTTCTCAAACTTAATTTTTTCTCCAGCCCTAGGCAACTTGCTGTGCAATTCAAGTAAAAGCCCGCCAAGCGATTCGCTTTCTCCCTTCACCTGATCAAAGTAATACTGGTCGATTTCCATGATTTTACAGAAATCATTTAGGGAAGTTTTTCCCTCAAAAATGTAGGTGTTGTTATCTAGTTTGTTGAAGGCTATATCGTCATCATCGAACTCATCGTTGATTTCACCCACAATTTCCTCAATAATATCTTCCATGGTAATCAGTCCGGAAGTACCTCCATATTCATCCACCACAATGGCCATATGCACCCTTTTGTCTTGGAAGTTTTTCAACAGACTGTCCACTTTTTTATTTTCTGGAACAAAGAAGCCTGGCCTCATCAGCTCTTGCCATTTAAAATCTTCATCCTTGTCAACATGTGAAAGCAAATCTTTGATGTATAAAACGCCATCAATCTTATCAATGGTCTCATTGTACACAGGAATTCTAGAAAAGCCACTCTTATTGATTTTGTCCATCAACTCATGAAAATCAACTTCGATATCCACAGCTGTAATGTCCATTCTTGATTTCATTACCTGACGAACCGTGAGCGTACTAAAGTTCACAATTCCTTTTAGAATTCCCTTTTCCTCATCGGTAGTATCATCACCCGTGGTCATTTCTAGGGCCTGATTAAGTTCGTCAACCGTAATATTATGCCCCTTTTTCTTTACGCGGCTTTCAATTAACTGCGTGAATTTTATCAGAACATAGGCCACTGGCTTTACTATGCCTTCGAAAAAGAACAGCATTCGGGCGGTTGCTCTCGCAAACCTAAGGTTGTTCTGCGTAGCAAAGTTTTTAGGCAGCACTTCTCCGAAAAAGAGAATCACAAAAGTCACTACTGCGGTTAAAACCACAACGACAGTTCCCTCGCTTGTTTTCTCTCCAACAATCTCCCATGTCACAAAAGTGGTCAGGGTAACAATGGCGATGTTCACCAAATTATTCATGATCAGAATGGTGGCCAATAAGTGGCGCGGCCTTTCTATCAATTGAATAATTAATCTATTCGCTGGAGTATTGTCGTTTTTACATTCATTGATTTGGTCTTCGTTAAGGGAGAAAAACGCCACCTCAGAGCCCGATACAAGCGCAGAAAGTATAACCAGAAAAATAAAAACCACTCCATTGACCACAAGGTATGGAGTGGAAACATCTTGAGTTAAGGCCAGAAGGGCCAAACTAGGATAGGGATCGTCAGTTGCTGATTCCAATATTATTTTTTTAACTAATTAAAACGGCAAATCATCTGAGTCATCCTCAGGAATGCTCGACACTTCACTAGATTTCTCCGAACTAGGTGAATAAGAAGAGTTTCCTCCACCACCTTCGTTGTCAGACTTAGTCCCTAGCATTGTCAAGTTGTTTCCAACAACTTCGGTGGTATATTTCTTATTCCCATCCTGATCATCCCAAGAACGGGTTGTCAGTTTACCTTCAATATACACTTGGTTGCCCTTCTTTAAATATTTCTCTGCAA
>CAXBPM010000143.1:0-7755 GCA_963977345.1 uncultured Roseivirga sp. | reverse complement strand
CGCTTTATCCAGAAAGATTGTCCGCGCGCATGGCGGTGTATTGGAATACACCAGAATGAATGAGGTGACAAGGTTTACGGTGAGCTTGCCGCAGGGGGATTGAATTTCTAAATCAAATAATTCTTACCCTATTCTAACAACTCATCTGACCACTCGGAGTGGTCGGACGAGTGGAAAGCAACAAAATAATTCTCCTACACTGTAAGATTTTGGAACAAAAGACGACCTATTGGGAAATAGAATCAAATAACTTGTTAAAGCTCTTGAGGATTACAGATTTAAAAGAGCAGCTATTTCAATTCAAGAAGTTATAAGCGTGGAGAAAGCATTTTTAGAAATAGTGGAAAGTAATCAAGGCATCATCTACAAGGTCTGTAAGATGTACCGGGATTCGCATGAAGACCAAGAAGACCTGTTTCAAGAAATTGTGCTTCAACTCTGGAAGGCCTTCCCTAATTTCAGAAAAGAATCAAAAGCCAGCACCTGGATGTACCGAATTGGCCTAAACACAGCGATTACTGCTTTCAGAAAGAAATCAATTGATCTAGCGTTTAATAGTAGTCTTCCTGAGACTCCTTTTGGGTATAAAAACGATGAAAGCTCTGAGAATGAGGAACGAATGTTTGAAGCATTTCGAATGTTGAATACCACTGAAAGGGCATTGATTGCGCTATTCTTAGAAGATTATTCGCACAAAGAAATTGCGGACATTATGGGAATCACAGAAAACAATGTTGGCGTAAAAATCAGCAGGATAAAAGACAAACTGAAACGTATTTTAAATTAGAAAAAATGGATTTAGATCAGTTAAAATCAAATTGGGAACAAGTAGGTTCAGGCAAAAAGAGTCAAGATCAATTGTTGATGATGACGAAGCTGAAGAACCATCCTCAGATCAAAAGAATGCGACTTAGATTCGCTATTGAAGGGATATTCTTGCTTCTTTTTACTGCAGGTTACTATGATGGTTTCGATGGAGTAGACAAGCCTTTATGGGTAAACATATTACTTGTGGTCACCGCCATCAGTTACATCTTGACACGATTGAGCGGCTGGTTGTTGCTGAAAAACTCCGTAAAGATGGAAAATCTTAAAGTTTCACTTATTGGCTTTCAGTCAAAGCTAAAACGAATGGTCATTTCGGTGGTGACAACTCCCCTTCTCTTTGGCTTTACCGTAATTTCGTTTTTTAGTGTTTCAGTTGATTTCACAAAAAGTAAATATGTAATAGTAGCCGGCATGATGCTCTTGCTCGTGGCGGTGGCTTACGCATCAGCCAAGGACTTGAACCAAAAAATCGGTATGATCAATAAAACTTTGGCAGACTTTAATTAAGAGATTGTTCCATTAAGGGACGTTTAAAAAAATCAATTCACATCTAATCATATTGTTATGTTAGGCATTTGGCTTTCGAAAAGAGGGAAAATATCATCATTAAAAGTACTCCTCATCGCATCTATACTTATTATCGGCATAGGGCTGATTTTGTTAAATACCATTCCTTAGTGTATTTAGATACTTAAATCAACTGATTCGTACCGTACTCCAATGACTCGTCCGACCACTTTGAGTGGTCAGACGAGTGGGTAAAATCATTTATTGTTTCCAAAACGCATATCAACAGGAGATTAAGGGCTTATTTGAATAGTATATTGAGAATTTAAATATATCCTAATTTAGAATGGCTTAGAAACAACTATAGCGATATAGATTAAAATAGATCTAGCTATGTTGAGCCCTTAGGAAGTTATTTTCAAAAAAAGATTTTCGAACCCTAAAAAGATTTAAAAAATTATCGAAGCCTTTATTTTCCAAAATACCCTCACAATATCCTTCTGTTTCGATGGGGCTAAGATAAATATTTGCGATTGGAGTAATGCTCATTTCGAACATTCTGACAAAACCTTGTCTAACTAAATCTGAGTCAATTCGTAGTATTTCAAACATTTGTTGAAGTTTATTTTTAGGAACCAAAAACACGCCTATGGGGAACAATTCAATTGTAAATGAACCCTCAAAATCCCTTGTCATGAAGCTTTCTTTAGTGTCCATCTTGATCATAAGGTTACGTTTTTCTTTCATCTCTTGTAGAACTGGTCTATCCTTTTCAAGAGTCTCGTTTAGCATAGCTAAAAGTAGCTCATGTGTTGTTTCATTATTAACCAGTTTTTTGATTCGCTCACGTTGTTCTTCAAGGTCGTAATTCTCCACTAACTCATTTAACTCTTCATATGTTTCTTTGCACTGATCCACTTCACCTAAAAAATGACATATTTCATAGGTGACAATCAAGGAGACTGCTAAATTCTCAATATGCCCAATGTTTCGATAAAAACTAGCTGCCTGATGAAGGTTTTCAAGAGAAGAATACAATGTGGCTGAGGTGTCAGGAATCTCCGTGCTATTAATAGCTTGGTCATTAACATCTATACGAACATGCTTGAAGTATACTTCTTGTTCATATCTTACCTTAGCCTCGTTGATTATTATCATAAAGAGGGCAAAGTGATTTTTTGTCTGAATTGATTCATTCTTACATTCCTGTACATTTTTCATCCACGAAGAGTTTTTAGATAAAAATTCAGTGGCCCAACTCGCTCTGATATCTCGATTTGGCCCCACAATCTCTTCTATGACATTTATATTGACTATTCCTTGAAAGTAGTCCATATTATTTCTGGAACCTTCAAATAACACTTTCTCTCCTTGTGCAATCAGTTTAATATTAGCACTTACATTCGGGCTGTTAATTATTTCTTCTAATTCAGACATAAACTGATCATAATCAAGCTCATGACCTTTTAAGTATGTTGCCTTTATCCTCAATAATCTAGCATAAAGTCCTATGTCCTGTTCTTGTTCAATGTCTTTCATCAGACTGTTAAACTCTTGTTCAGAAATCAGACCCAAAGCACTTTTTGTAATAATTTCAAAATACTGAAGGTGAGAATGCAACTTTTGAGGAAGTTCTTCACTTTTTCTTCTAGCTTGTTTTAAGTGAGATAAAGAGTCCAGAAGTTGTCCATTGTAATATCTAGCCATACCTAGGATCATGTTATAAGTAGCTGTCTTAGCCACATTACCTGTAGCTTTTTGGTGCAATTGAATTACATCTTTCCAACGAGTCTCATTAATTAGTGTAATTCCGACAGATTCTATTATCTCACGAATTTCACTGTCGTCAGTAATTGTGAGGTTATCGACATCAACCACAACTCCATCTCCGGATTCCAGATTAGCAGACTTTACAGCAAGCTTCTCGTTTAGAGTTCTCTGGAAGAGCCCTCGACTAAGAGTTTTTTGATAAATATCTTGTAATGCATTTTCATTTAACTCCTTATAAAGTCTTAATGCATGGCTTCTCTGCTTACCCCAATCTTCATCCTTTCGAGACAATGTTTTAATAAAAACATTCAAATCTTCATACAAAAATATATCTTGCTTTTTGAAATATAAAATATAATAAGCAGATGAATTTCCATTCAATAAATAATTAATATTACTAGTACGAATCTGCAAACTAAGGCTTCCATCTTTATTGGGTTCAATAGAGTCAGTAGCCTTTAATTGAATCAGAAACCTGAAGTTTGTGTATTTTGCGTTTTTCTTAATTTCCACAGTCAGATCAATTCCTTTATCTCTGTAATCTTCTGATCGTATTTCAAATAAATTCTCTGTAAAAATGGGGTGGAGTTGATTCCTAGATATTGTCTCTAATTCCTCTTTTGGGTTTGTTAATGGCAAATCCATTTCGTCAAACAAGAATGCAGTCATTGTTTAAGCTATTTTAAAAGTTGTCTTATGAAATACAATATAACTGAAGTTTTGACAATACTATTTTATACAAGTATATTCTGGTTATTTAAGATATTAAATAGGCCTACCCTTCTAAAGAAAATTTGGCTTAATGGTATCTGAAGTTAAACCCTCTACTCCACTTGCAAAGTCTCTGCTGGGTTGGTTTTGGTTGCCAAAAGGGAATTTGAACTGTAAATCATTCACTCGTCCGACAACTTCAATTGGTCTGACGAGTGGACTTTCACCCCCAATTTTAATCCACGCAACATGATATCTTGATTCATTAACTTATTCCATTTCCTTTGTTAACCATTTGGTTAAACCAAACAGTCAACAATGGCAAGAACGAAAAACGAGGATACCGAACAACAGATTTTAGAGGCCGCTAAGAAGGTCTTTCAACTCAAGGGAATGGATGGCGCTAGAATGCAAGAGATTGCGGATGAGGCCGGTATTAATAAGGCCATGCTCCATTATTACTACAGGAGCAAGCAACTGCTGTTCGAAGCAGTTTTTTTCAACGCATTCTCAATGATGGCGCCACATTTGAATCAGATTTTAAACGATGAGTCTTCTATAGAGGAAAAGATCCGACATTTCACTCATGACCACCTGAGCTTCATTATGAAGCACCCTTACCTCCCTAAATTCATCATTCAAGAGCTTAATAGAAATCCGGACTTTGTTACAAACATGAAGGCCAAATCAGGTTTTCCAAATCTTGAAAAATTCAAAACGCAAGTAGCGGCTGAAGTGAAACAGGGGATTCTTAAACCCATTGCCGGAGAACAACTGTTCATCAATATTTTGGCCCTCAACATCTTCCCTATTATCGCCAGCCCCTTGATCAAAGCCTTTATTCGTGCAGATGATGAAGGGTATACGCAATTGCTGGAGTCTAGAAAAACAGAAGTGGCCAACTTTATTATCAACGCTATAAAAGCCTAGCTATGAAGAAAATAAGCATAATCGTGATGTTCCTTTTTCCCTTGCTATCGATCGCTCAAGAGCAACTTAGCTTGGAGGAATGTTACAATTTGGTTGCAGTCAATTACCCTTTGGCGCTCCAAAACGAAATATTGACAAGGCCATCGACTTAGACATCACCAATACGAGTAAATTGCCTCAATTCGATCTGAATGCGCAGGCCACTTATCAATCAGATGTTATTGAGGTACAGTTCCCAGGGGCTACCCCACTCAATAAAGACCAATACCGCGCTACGGTTTCTGTCAATAAATTGATTTACAATGGTGGAATGATTGACGCCACCCTCAATACCCAAACAGCCGCGCTGAACACCAAGAAGAAACAGATTGAGGTCAATCTATATGGCTTAAAAAAGCAGGTCAATCAGCTTTATTTCTCTGTGCTGCTGCTTCAGGAAAAGGCTGCTTTATTAACCGCCAGACAAGAACAGCTAGAGGCCAAACTAAAAGAGGTGAAATCGGGAATTGAATACGGCACCATTCTCCCTACTTCGGACAAGGTAATAGAAGCTGAATTGATCAAAATTAAACAGCAACTCAACGAAGTGGATTATAACCAAAGTAGTTTGTTCCAAAGCCTTTCTTCGCTTTTGGGCAAAAACATTAATCCGAGCACGAAACTTCAAACCCCAGAAATCAATACTCCTTTTACCACCGAAATCAAACGACCAGAACTTGAGTTATTTCAACTTAAAAAGACGGAAATAGAAAGTAATCTATCCTTAATGTCTAAACAGAACTCGCCTAAGGTATTTGGCTTTGCAACAGGTGGTTATGGAAACCCTGGACTGAACATGTTAGACAATTCATTTCAAGCCTTTTATACTGTGGGCGTTAAGCTCAACTGGAATATTTTTGACTGGGATGTCAATACCAAAAAGCGCCAGTCGCTTTCTTTCAATAAGGAAATCATTGACAATGAAACCAAAGTATTCGAACTGAATACCAAGATTGAAATGGATCAGCTGCAATCTGAAATGGAAAAGCTGACAGGCTTTATCGGCTCAGATGCTGAGATTATTGAATTACGTGACGAGGTACTTAAATCGGCTGATGCTCAATTGCGAAACGGAGTCATTACGGCTTCCGCCTACATTACCGAATTGACCAACCTTTTCGAAGCCAAGAATACCCTGGCCATTCATAAAATCCAGCTCAAATTGTTGAAAGTGAACTACAACACCACCAAAGGACAATAGAAAGATGAAACAGATACAAACAATCTCCATTTTAAGTCTCAGCCTCTTGACACTCTTCTCATGTACAGAGCAAAATGACAGGGCCGATGGTTATGGCAACTTTGAGGCCACGGAAACCACCATTTCTGCAGAGAGCAATGGCAAACTGATGGCCTTTAATGTGGAAGAAGGTCAGCAACTGACCCAAGGTAGCTTTATTGGCTACATCGATACCATTCCTTTGGCCCTCAAACAGGAACAGCTGGCCGTGTCGAAAGAATTGATTGCTTCAAAGTCTAGAGGGGTTTTGTCTCAAATCAATGTACTGAATGCACAATTGGCGGCAGCGGAGGTCAATAAAGTGCGTGTTGAAAACCTAATCAGGGAAAATGCTGGTACGCAGAAACAACTCGATGATATCAATGGCGAAATGGCTGTGATCAGACAGCAGATCAAGAGCATCGAACTTCAGAATGCACCCGTGATGACCGAGCTCAAAAGTATCGATGTCCAGATCAAACAGATCGAAGATCAAATTGAAAAAAGCAAAATCATTAACCCGATTGACGGAACGGTGCTGGTGAAATATGCGGAACCGCATGAGATTACTGCCTTTGGAAAGCCATTGTATAAGATTGCCAATCTAAGTGTTTTGGAATTAAGGGTTTATGTTAGTGAAACGCAGCTATCCAGTATCAAAATTGGTCAAGAAGTGGAAGTGAAAATTGATACTAACGAGGCCATGGAATCCTTAACCGGCACCATCACTTGGGTGGCTTCGGAAGCTGAGTTCACCCCTAAAATTATTCAAACCAAAGAAGAGCGCGTGGTCCTGGTCTATGCGGTAAAAGTGAATGTTAAAAACGATGGCCGATTGAAAATCGGAATGCCTGCCGAAATGAATTTATCAACAAACAATAACCTCTAGCAATTATGAAAACAGCAAAATCAGCCCTACTCCTCTCCATGGTCTTTTTCTTTGGCCTATTGGGGCAACAAAACCTATCTGCACAAGAAACCAAAGCGGTCACGAACCTAAAAGAACTGCACACTGAACAGAAAGCGGTGCAGACCAAAGTGATATTTACTGCGGAAGATGGCAAAGTGGTTTCACTGAAAATCGCGAAGGGGGAAGAACTGAAAGATCATGTCAGCAATCTATCGGCATTGTTCCTTTGTGTTACAGGAGATGCGACCTATGAAGACGTAAACGGCAAATCTATCCGCTTGAAGGCGGGAGATTATATGTTTATTGAGAAAGACGTGATGCATAAAGTGACGGCTAAAAAGGACAGTAACTTCATCCTCATTAGATAATGAGCATCAACCTCCATCATATCAGCAAATCGTATAAGGATATTATTGCCTTGACCGACATCTCTTTTGAGGTGAAGGAAGGCGAGTTATTCGGTTTGATTGGGCCTGATGGCGCAGGCAAGACCACCCTATTCCGAATTTTAACCACACTCCTATTTGCCGACCAGGGCGATGCCACGGTGGCGGGTTATGATGTAGTCAAAGATTACAAACAGATCAGAAATAGTGTAGGCTATATGCCAGGCAAGTTTTCGCTGTATCAGGACATGACAGTGGAAGAAAACCTAAACTTCTTCGCGACCATTTTCGGGACGACAATCGAGGAAAACTACGAGTTGATTAGGGACATCTACGTTCAGATTGAACCTTTCAAAAAACGAAGGGCTGGCAAACTTTCAGGTGGAATGAAGCAAAAGCTCGCACTGTGCTGTGCTTTGATTCACAAACCTAAAGTGCTGTTTCTAGACGAACCT
>CAXBPM010000142.1:0-7761 GCA_963977345.1 uncultured Roseivirga sp. | reverse complement strand
TTATGAATCTGGGAAATCATATTACTTTTACCCAAAACATGCGTGATGAAGAATACCTATCTAGATAATATTCGTCCCTCCCAAATTTCTATCGTTATTCCGGTAAAGGACAATCAGCTTGGTATAGATAAATTGCTCAGCACTTTTTTCCTTACTCAACAGGTAAAGAACTATCCTTTAGAGATCATCATTGTAGATAACAACTCCTCTATCTCTACTTTTGTCCAAGACCAATTCAACGGTTTTGAGGTCAAAATTCATTTACTTCATTGCTCAAAGCTGGGGCCAGCTGCGGCAAGGAATGTTGGTGCTAATTTTGCCTCTGGAGAATGGCTCCTATTCGTTGATAGTGATTGCATTCCCACCGAAAGTATGATTGAAGGATATTTGTGTGAGGAAAACACAGCAATTGCTTTCCAAGGCTGTATTGGTGCTTTAGGCAGCGACTATGTATCAAAATATTATGAGAGTCAACAAATACATAGGCCTCCTAGCATACAAGATGAAAATGGAAATATAATCCCTAAGTATTTGGTCACAGCCAATATTATGGTGAAGAAGAGCGCTTTCGAAAGTATCGGTGGTTTTAATGAATCTTATTCTTTTGCTGGAGAAGATATTGACTTTGGGTCTAGATTATCCAGTGGTGGAAACCTCGCTTATGCTCCCGAATCTAAGGTACTACACAACTTTGATGATGGTTTTTGGGGGCTTGTCATTCGGTTCATTAAGTATGGAAAAGGCAACCGGTTGGTTCAGAAAAAACTTAAAATACCCTTATATCCCTTGCCATTTACTGCCAAAAACAAAAGGGTTTGGGTCAATCACTTATTAGCAATTGTTCAATGGTTATGCCTGTTGCTTGGCTTTACGCTTAAGAGCATTAAGTTACTCACAGACAAAACCCCAAGAAAAGAGACTTGAGCCTTTTATGACGATTGTTATCTCCATACTAAACTGGAACAGTGCTGACAGAACCGTTGCCTGCCTCCAATCATTACTGGCAATTAAAACCCCAGGCCTGCTTGTTTGCGTGACAGATAACCACTCTTTGAACTTTGATCGGCAGGCCTTTGAAGATATTCACCCAGGCTTGGTGGTTTTTGAGAATACGGAAAATCTTGGGTTTGCCGGGGGGCAATATCAGGCCCTCAGCTATGCAAAAGAGATAGGGGCAAATGCTTTCTGGATGCTCAATAACGACACCAGAGTCTTTCCCGATACACTAGAGCATTTACTAAATGCTTACCACACCCATGGAGATGGGGTCTATGGCAGTGCGGCAGTAAATCAAGCAGGTACCTTGAACTATCAACTTATCTGGGAGCTGGAAGAGAAAAGCTTCAAAACCCAATTCACCCCTCTCAGTCAGGAAAAGTTAGACCAAGAGAAAACGCTTCAGGTGGCCAATGTGGTGGGCTATAGTTTTATGATTCCAATGACAGTCATAGAGCAACATGGTTTTATGGACTCCTCTTATTTTCTGTATTATGAAGAAACAGATTATTGCTTTCGGTTGCTGGGTGAGAATATTCCATCCTATTGGGTAGGTAGCAGTAAGGTATACCACGAAAAAGAAGGAAGCACTAACGGCAGGCCCAGATTGAAAGAGATAATGGAATATTATCTTTACCGTAACTTATTTTTTTTCCTGAAAAGACACGGTTCCACTCAAATTATTTTTCATTATCTGGGTCGTTTTGGCATGCGATTTTTATCCGCGAATATTGCGCGTAAACAAAAAGTACCCCTTTTGACATGGAAACATCTCCGGGGGATTTTTCATGCTTTTACAGGAAAGAAGGGGCCATATTACCATCCAGAAGATTATTTATAAATGGGTAAGAAAAAATGAGTGTGCGTAGAAAAACTTTAAGGTTCTTGATCATTCTATCTTGTTCAAGTCTGCTTGTTTTGTGTTTGCTGGAAGGAACACTACGACTATTGGGTTACCAACCTTTTAGGCCCGTAAGTAGTGTGAGCTCCGCAAATGCTCAGAAGTTTGACCGTGATTTGGGGTGGAGGTTACTACCGGGTCATTACGAGATTGGTCCATTCAACGATATCGGAGACTCTATGTCTATTACCATAAAAAAGGATACAGGCAGGGCTACAAGGGTAAATAACCTTAACGTTGGAGAAGCTCAGATTTCGTTTGTAGGAGGTTCTTTTATCATGGGGCACGCCCTCGATGACTCTGAAACGGCAGTATGGAAGTTACAAGAATACTTTCCTCAGTATGACTTCCGAAACCTTGCCGTAAGCGCATATGGCGGGCTACAGTCGCTTTTAGTGCTGGAAAAGGAATTAGAAAAAGGGAATAGACCTAAATGCGTAATCTATGGAGCTTCTCAACATCACGAACTGCGCAATGTGGCCCAGGGTGATTGGTTGATGGAACGTAGAAGAAAAATCCCTTATGTTAAGCTGAAAAATGATAGCACTTTCGAAAGAAGGGGACTCATAGAAATGAGACACCTTCCCTACACCAATAGGCTGGCCTCAGCCGCCTTAGTAGAAAAGGCACTCAACCGAATACTATCTTACAATCGTGTAAAAGATGCCAGAAAACTGTCACACCTCATTATCAAAGAAATGCATCGTCTGGCCACTGAGTATCAAATAGCTTTCTATGTAGCCCCCTTATGGTATGACGAACAGGGCATGCAAGACCTTACCCACTTTTTGACGGAATCAAAGATTAGTTATATCGATTGTAATGTACCCCTTACAAGAGATAACATCATCAAAGATGATGGTCATCCTGGCCCGAGCGTCAACGATATTTGGGCAGAAAGAATTGCGAAGCGACTGATAATAGATGGTATTACAGGCCAGCCACAATAAGGAATCATGAAAGACTTTTTAGCTTCTTATGGTTTAGAGTTGATTCTGCTGATATGCATTGTCTGTGCTTTATGGGTTGGTGTCAGATCAAAAAGAGGTTTTGTCAAGCATGTGCTTTTTAATCTGTCCGCCATCTTTATTGCCTTATGCATTTTTGAGTTAGTCTTGACGATCGGAAGCAGACCTCAGTCAAAACTTGATTATAGTGCGCCATACTATACCACCAACGCTGAATTGGGATATGGGGTAGGGCATACTCCCTTTTCTATCAATGCGACAAAACGCTGGGTACCATCTGGTAAAGAAATCTATAGCGCCAATTACTCCTTTGCCGATGGCAGAAGGGTCACTCCTGATTCAGATTCTACGAACCAGCAATACATTATCTTTCTGGGTGGGTCATTTACCTTCGGTGAAGGACTCAATGATTCAGAAACATTACCCTATTATTACAATCAGTTGTATACCCAAAAGAGAAACATTCGAAACTACGGATTTCATGGCTATGGAACTCATCAGGTGTACACGATAGCAAAAAACCACCTTGCGAATGATACATCTTTGAAGGCCGCAGAAAATGTCGAAATCTTTTATTGGTTTATAGACCCACATATACTCAGAGCAAACGGTTATTCCCCTTGGGATCAAGACAGTCCTAAATACATTGTGGAGAATGGAATTCTCAAAAATTCTGGCACGTTTAGGGAGGTAAAAGAGTCTCACGTATTTGTAGAAAGGCTTTTTGATTTTATCTGGACAAATTCTGGTATTTTTAATCGTATAAGAGCAAGGTTAGCTACCAGAAATCAAGAGGTCGAATTGTTTTTTAGATTGATCAAGGAGACTGATCTTTTATTCAAAGAGCAGGGGTTTGAGTTTACGGTACTTGTCCAGAATACCTCAGGTTCTGATCCATTATTAGGAAGACACTTCAAAGATTTAAGAGAAAGGGTAGTGTTGTATTTAGAAGAGCAGGGGATTCAATTCATTTCTGTAAATGAAACTATTTTAAAAGATAGGAATGATACGAACCTTCTGAACATTCCAGGGGATGGGCACCCTACGGGGGAATTTAATGGACGCCTGGCGGAATACCTTTGGAAAGGCCGGCAATCTACCAGAAACCCCGGTAATGATTAAAGAGCACATGAGCCAGAAGAATGCAGGAAAAAATGTGGAAAGACAATCCACGATAAAACTACCTCCAAAAGCGTATTTGAAAGGTATCAATGGATTGAGGTCAATTTTTGTGATACCTGTAATCCTACTTCATCTCATTATGCATTTTGATGAGTATGGATTAGACGCTAAATTATTTGGAGACAGCATTATAGAACGTAAGCTGGGTATGGCTGTTTATGGACTTGGTGTTTTCTTTGGGATCAGTGGCTTTTTGATCACCTACCTTTTAAGGTTAGAAAAGGGGGAAAGAGGAACCATCAGCATTAAAAGGTTTTATTGGAGAAGAGCTCTGAGAATACTGCCGCTATATTATGCTCAAATCTTTGTTTCTCTGATTATCTATAAAGTTTTTAATATCGAGTACACCAATTGGGATTTACTTGTTTACTATGCTACATACATGGTGAACATTCCTTATATCTTTGGAGGTGTACTGCCATTATTAGGTCATTATTGGTCTTTAGCTCTTGAGGAACAATTCTATTTATTCTGGCCTTGGGTAAACAAATTGAGTGACAAGCAAATTCTGAGATTTTGTTGGGTATTTTTAATTCTACTATTGGCCTTAAGAAGTATTCTGATGTACATTGAGCCGGATGCTGTATTCCTGCTAATTGTTGATCATCCATGGTTTCAGTGTATGGTAGTAGGGGCACTTTTTGCTTTGTATTACATCAATTATAAAGAGACAATGCTCAAATACATAGGAACTATCTATTGCCAGACTGCAAGCTGGGTTTTTTTGTTAGTTTCCCTAGTCCTATACAGAGGCTTTGTTCCGTTTGATATAGAGCTTACTACAGCCGCTAGTTGTCTTATTCTTATTGGGCAGAACGCTAAAAAAGTCTATTTCAATATTGAAACACCTTTCTTAAACTATGCCGGAAGGATTTCCTACAGTGTATATATAGTGCATATGTCCGTGATTTTTCTTTGCGGTAAGCTTATACCATGGGAGTCTATAGATAATATTTTGCTTCGATATACACTCGCTATTACAACCGTTTTTGCCTTTACGGTATTGGTAGCCCATGTTTGCCACGTGTTTATCGAAAAACCATTCCTTAAGCTGAAGGAAAAGAGATTTACCTATGTGCATGGAATGAAAGCTTAAGTTTTAAAGCTATTGACTGTGAAAGCTTTCCAAAAAGTGTTTGTATGTACAACTTGATCAGGCCAGAACAGATAACGATAAATAAATGACAGATAACGAGGAAGTGAGTGCCAACAAGCTGGCTGAAACCACTATTTATCATGGTGCAGTTCAGAAAATAAAAGAATTAGCCGCTTGTATTAAGCTAATACAAGAGCACACTAAGCCTGAGCGAGTTCTTGAAATAGGTACGGCCACTGGCGGGACATTTTGGTTATGGTGTCAACTGGCAACTCAAGCAGCACATATCATTAGTTTGGACTTGCCAATGGCAAAGTTTAGCAGTGACAAAGGTTACAATAAAGGTCTGCTTAAGTCTTATGCGAAGCCTTCTCAGCTTTTGTCATTCATAAAGAAAAATTCTCACACAGATAAAGCAGAATCGAAACTTAAAAAAATAATGGAACCGCATGCTTTAGACCTTCTTTTTATTGATGGGGACCACACTTACGAGGGGGTAAAAGATGACTACCATCGATATTCAAAATATGTACGAACCGGGGGCATGATCATCTTTCACGATATCGTATATCACGATCAAGTACAAGAATGCCAGGTGCACAGATTTTGGAATGAACTGAAAGTAAATGAGACAGCATATGAGTTCTTAGACCCCGAACCAGATGACAGAGGTTGGGGGAGCTGGGGAGGGCTTGGAGTGATTATCAAAGGCTGAGTTCACGCACATCCCAAGTCTATACCAAACTGCCTTTTTCAAGGATCAGCGTTCTATCACATATACGGTGGATCAGCTCTTGGTTGTGCTGTACCATAATAATAGTGGTGCCATTTTTCTTCAGGTCCAGTATTCTCTGCAAGCAAATTTTCTGAAAAGATTCATCACCCACGGCAAAAATCTCATCAGCCAGAAGTATATCAGGAGCCAGGCTACTGGCCAAGCTAAAGGCCAATCGCACCTTCATGCCGTTGGAATACCCTCTCAATTTAGAGTCGAGGAATTCCCCTACGCCAGCAAAATCAACGATATCATCGAGTTTGTGTTTGAGTTCTTTTCTTTTGATTCCGATCAGGGAAGCGTAAACATGAGCATTCTCTCTTCCGGTGAGTTCATCATGAAAACCTACCCCCAGATCTAGTAAAGGCGCTAGAGTACCGTGTGTTTTCACTTGTCCTGTAGTGGGATTAACAATACGGCTAATGATTTTAAGTAATGTGGACTTGCCTGAGCCATTCGACCCCATTAACCCTAGACACGTTCCTTTTTCCAACTCGAAAGAAATCTCTTTCAGCGCCCAGAATAGTCTTTTTTGATCTGTGTTAGCGTTCTTGATGGAGTAGCACTTGCCGATATTTTCTACTGATAAAACCATGCTTATAATCTGTCAATCAAGTTTTTGTCTTCACGCTTGAACCATGCATATCCCAACAAGCATATGACAATTGCATAAATCATGAAAATAAGCTGCCGCAACATGGGTATGTCTTCATGAAATATGCCCGCACGAAAAGTCGAAAGCACCGTACTGATGGGGTTGTATTCAAAAATCGGTTTAAGCCATTCAATATCCACTGAAACAGAAACATCATAAATGATAGAAGCGGTAAAGAAGATCGCCTGACTTAGAAAAGGGAAAATAACTTGAAAGCCTCTGAATCTTACGCAAACCACGGAAAAAAACAAGTTGAACCCTGTCGCAACCAAGAGTAACTGTATGGTGCCAAGGCTAGTATAAAGGATAAGATGGCCTATGTTTATCTCTAGATCGGTCATGAGCAATATAACGACCAGAATAGCCAAGGCGATGAGCAGGTCCATGAGCTTAGCTGCTAGAAAAGTAAGTGGGAGCAAAAATCTGGGAAAATAAATTTGTTTCACCATCTTATCATTATTCAAAAAGCTGAGATAAGCCTGTGACAATCCTCCTGAAAATACACTCCAGAAAATAAAGCCAGAATAGATGTATAGAAAGTAATGTGAGAAACCAACTCCCACACTATTGTTCAAAGCAACATAGAATATTGCTGACATTAGTAGAGGTTGAATGACTCCCCAAAATAGACCGAACCAAAAATTATTGTATTGAAGCCTGATATTACGCCAGGTAAAAGTCCAGAAGAACTCGGAGTATTTTTTAAATAATTGTAGGTCTTCCATCATGCCGCTCAAAATCCTTTTCGCCAGAATACAGCCATGGTATCAATTTTCTGAATGGGCTCTGAAATACTGTTTTTTGACCTAAACTCATGAACGGCCACTTCGCATTGAGGTAGCGCCTTGTAATCATCAATTATGATAAACCCCCCAGGACTCAGTTTGTGATATAGAGACTCCAAAGCATCTATGGTCGATTCATATAAATCTCCATCCAGACGCAAGAGTGATAGTTTTTCAATAGGTGCGTGGGTCAAAGTGTCTTTGAACCACCCTTCGAGAAACTGTACGCTATTAGAGGGTACATCATATTTTTGGAAATTTGCGATGACGTCACTCTTTTGAATGGCAAGTCCTGGAATAGCGCGTTTACTCAAATCGCTGTATCTATCCTGCTCTAAGGTGGGTTTAGGGACTCCATCAAATGAATCGGCAAGCCAAACAATCCTATCACGCGATTCATAGA
>CAXBPM010000141.1:0-7786 GCA_963977345.1 uncultured Roseivirga sp. | reverse complement strand
ACGAAGATTTCAACAAAGCCGAAACCTATGAGGTAGTCAGTAATTACATTGTAAAACCCATTACAATGGATGCCTTAAAAGATATACTTGAGGATTTTTAACTCAAGTATATCTTTTAACCTGAACTTCGACTTTAAACGCAAAAAGAACCCTCCAAAAGTCGGTGCTATATCCTTACTGAGAACAAATGAGTTCATCTGAACTGAGGGTAAGAACTTTTGGAGGGTTGTCACATAAGAAAACTCAACTATAATTGCTTAATGGCTGTTTTAACAATCGAGTTCGGGTTTTTAATTTAACTTCCGCCTATTACTCTTCTCTGAGTGTATCGGCTGGATTCAGCTAGCCTTATATATAAAATCCATTATCAAAACACACCTACAATCACCTCATTCACAGGTATATAAAATTTGATTTAAAAAAAAAATTAAATATATTTAAATGAATCAAATAATATCACCATGAAAAAATTTAAACTTTTATTTTTATTGTTTGCCTTCGTTGCAGTATATGAAACTGAAGGAATGGAAGCGCCTATGCCTTCCAATGACCCAGTTGAATGCTTTACAAAGTTTCAATCACGTATAGGCTATTCATCTATAAAATGTTCTACTTGCGAGCCAAAGGAAAATGCCGAAGGAATAAGAGACGAAGAAGAAGAAACTCTATATTGTACACCAGAAGTAGTTGAATGAAACCATTTGAAACAAGAAGGATGATAGTTATCGTCCTTCTGTCTTATTTAGGCTGTTCACCTGAGCCAACAACTGACGAAATGATTATTTTTTCTGAGTCCTCCTTCAAAAACTATGACCTTCGTGGAGAAGAAATCTTAAAGAACGAACTTGGAGTAATAGCACTCCATGTGATTGATACGCTGGTTTTAATAGAATTTATGGAGAAAGGAGATTGGGTATACCAAGTTTATGGAACTCAAAATTTTTCCTACATAGGAGGGCTAGGAAAGATTGGAGATGGGCCAAATGAATGGAGAGGACCTAGATTTTCTGGCCAGACAGAGCAGTCCGAAACCACTTTAGGTCTTTGGGTTAACGATATGCGGCACAGGAATTTTCAATTGATAGATGTATATAAAAGCATTGATAAATCAGAGCCCGTTGTTATATCTAGCAAGAAGTACCCCTCTGATTTAAATATGAATCAGAACTTATTTTATCTGAACGCATCTCGCTGGGTAGGTAACCTAGGCCCTAACGCCAAAGAAAGGAACCAATTATTGATCTATAACCCATTGCTTGATACATCAGAAACGATTCCTTTCAGTATAAAGGTTGCAAACTCCGAGTTGCTCAATACGTCAGAACAATACAGTACTTATTTCACTTACCTCGCCTTGAAACCAGATAAGACCAAACTAGTTTCGGTAATGAATCACCTCAGTAGAATTGATGTTTTTGATTTGAAAAACAAACCCATCCGACAGTCTACAACAGTCTCAAAAGAGGAAAAACACAATGACTTAGATGGGGAAATAATTAAAAGAGACCGCTCATATCTCTTCAATTATTACATGTGGGCATTCGCAACCGACAGTTACATTTATGCTTTATATCATGGCCAATCTGGATCTAAATACGCAAAAGATCTAATTTCTACAGAAATAAGAGTTTTTGATTGGAACGGAAACCCAGTAGCCAAGCTTAACATCCCCGAATATTTGTGGTCATTTTCTGTAGATGAAAAAAATGGGTTCATCTATGGGGTATCTTATTTTCAAGAAAAATCCATGCGCTATCCTTTCTCTCTAAATGAGTAACCCCTTACTCTTCCCTAAGCGTATCGGCTGGATTGGCTTTAGATACCTTCATAGAAAAGAATAAAGTAACCAGCAGGTTTAGTGCGAAAAACCCCGCTAGGGCTAAAACAAAAATTGCAGGCTGAAGTGTAATTCTATATTTGAACTCCGCCAACCAATCTTGCATGGCATAAACGGTTATTGGAGTTGCAGTTAAAAAAGCAATGATCACCAAAACACCATTCTCTTTGTTCAGTAGTAAAATGAGCTGTTTCATGGAAGCACCCAATACCTTTCTTATACTCACCTCTTTTTTTCGCTGCTCGGCAGAATAAGTAGCCATGGCCATTAAGCCCAATAAAGAAATGAAGATGGCCAAGCCAGAAAAGGTATTGAATAAGGCTACTTGATCTGCTTCTTCCTTATAGTATTTTTCTATTTCATCATCTACATAACTAAACTCAAAAGGTCGGTTCAGAAGACTTTCATATTTAGATTTGATTTCTTTGAGTGTAGCCTGATGCCCTTCGGTTTCAAAACGGATCAATAACTTTTCATCTGACCAACTTTCTCTATTCAAGATCACAGAAGGTAGAATTTCATCTTTCAAGGAAGAAGAATGGAAATCTTCAATTACGGCCACCACCTTCATTTGGTAACCTGCATACTCAAACACGTATTTCCCTATCGCACTTTCATCCTTCCAACCTAAACCATCGGCAACAAGCCTGCTGATCGCAATTTTTGTAGAATCAAGTTGTGCCATATCAAAGCCCTCTTCTGACTCCAGTACTTTTAGGCCTAAAGTGTTTATCACATCTTTATCGCCTAATACAAAGGATACTTCAACATAAGGTGGTCTTTCTTCGGTATCGCTATCATAATAGCCAGCGAAAACTCCACTCTGCCCGTACCGACCAAACATCCAATTGGTTACTGTGGCTTCTGAAACGCCCGACATGCCTAGCACCTCATTCTTAAAAACTTGTGACTTCCCTTTCAAGTCTTCAAAAAGCGGAACGTACACCAACAGTTCCTGATCAAAACCCATTTTCTGCTCTTTCAAAAACTTCATTTGAGAATGCATAATGAGGGTAACTAAAATCATAATGCCTGCCACTAAAAACTGAAACCCAACCAACACCCTTCTTAAGCCACCTTTGCCTGCGGTTCCGCTCATGTTGTTTTTCAACAACACTAAGGGCTTATATCTGCTGATATAAAAGGAAGGATAAAGCCCAGTTAAAACACCTATAGCCAATCCCATCAATGGCACAAAGAGTAAAAATTCTAAGCTGAAGTATTTCAACTCCATTGTTTTCCCTAGCAAACCATTCATTAGAGGCAATAGCCTTTCCGTAAGCGCAAAAGCCATGACCAAAGCAATTGTAGTCACCACCACAGATTCTACCAATTGATACCAAACCAGTTGAGGTTTCTGAGCACCGATGACCTTTCTAAGTCCAATTTCTTTAGCTCTTTTCAGAGAACTGGCCGTTACCATATTGATATAATTGATCACCGCCAAAAGGAGGATCACTAAACCAATACCAGAGAATAGATAGACAAAGCGGATGTCACTTTGGTCTGTTGAATAGCTATAAGAGAAATTACCATAAAGCCTTTGATCTGTAATTGGCAATAGCCCGAACACATCATCCCTAACAAAAATACCATAACTCGACTTGACCTTCAGTTCATTGATCATCATTGCTATTTTAGCCATGTCCTGATCTTTTGGGATCTTAATATAGGTAAGCGCAGGCATCATGCTCCCAGGCCTTTGGGTATCCATCTCCGCTACACCACTCCTTATCACCATATCGAACCTGAGTGAGCTATTATTTGGTGGAGTTTCACTGATTCCAGTTACCACTAACTCTCTTTCTTTATTTAGGGTAATTGTTTTCCCGATTGGGTTTTCTTCACCAAATAGTTTTTCGGCAAGTGCGTTGGTAATTACCGCCTGATAAGGCTGATCCAAAACCGATTGAGCTACACCCTCCACCAGTTTAAAGTCCAGCATCTCAAAAAAGTTAGCATCGGAGAAAAGTAACTTCTCAGAATAAATGCGTTGGTCACCAACAGTTAAAAGGCTATTTCCTCCACCACTAATCATTCGCACTGCGGACTCCACTGCCGGAATATCGGTCAAGATAATCCTTGCTAAATCTGGCGCAATTGCCCCTTGTTTTACATCTCGGGTAGTATCAGTAGCGTAAACTCGATACAGCTGCTCATGGTCGGCATGAAATTTATCATAACTCAGTTCATCCCGAACATACAAAGTGATCAACAAAAAGGCAGTAAGGCCAATAGTTAACCCTAACAGGTTAATGATACTGTAGAGTCGTTCCTTGCGGAGCTTTCTAAAAATGATGGTTAAGTAATTTGATAGCATGGTTCTTCGGTTTAATTATTATTCCTCTCTAAGCGTATCGGCAGGGTTTGCCTTTGATACTTTTAGAGATTGTAAAAGAGTGACCATCCAGCTCAAGGCCAGAAAGCTTAAGAATGCTCCAATAAATAACAATGGGCTGATAGCGATGCGGTATTTAAACTCTGCCAACCAACCCTGCATGGCGTAGTAGGCAATGGGCGAAGCAATGAGAAATGCCAAAAACACCAGAAGCGTATATTCTTTATTCAACATTAAAATCAAACTCTTTAATGAGGCTCCTAAAACCTTGCGGATACTCACTTCCTTTCTGCGCTGCTCCACCATGTAAATAGTAATGGCTATTAGCCCGAGCAGCGAGATGAAAACTGCTAGAAAAGAAAACACTTGAAAAAGCATAAACTGCCCCTGCTCCTTTTTATAGAAGGCTTTGATTTTATCGTCTAGATAATAAAACTCGAAAGGGCGCTGTGCCATGCGCTCGTAAACCTCTCCAAACTCTTGAAGAACCTTTTGCCCATTCTCAGCATCCATTTTCAGTAAAAGATTATTGGCTCCACGATCCACTATTGGAGTAATAAACACGGGGTCTATTTCCCTTTTCAGTGAAAATGTATGGAAGTCTTCTATCACAGCCACAACCTCCATTGGTTGTCCGTCATAAGTGTATCCTTTCTTACCAATTGGGTTTTCCTGCCAACCCAGTTTCTCTACTAATGATTCAGTGACTATTATCTGACCCGTATTAAATTGTTTCGAATCGAACCCCTCAGCCTTCTGAAGAAACTTCAGTTCAAGTATCTCAGGATAATTCTTATCTGCGTAAACCAAATGAAAACGATAACCATTCGTATCCTCACTTTCGTTATCTGGCCCATCAAAAAAACTTGATGACGTTGCGTTTCCAACCGTCCAACCTGTAACACTCACAGACTTGACTCCTCCAATCCTTTTGGCTTCATTTTTAAGTGCCTGATAACCTCCTTGTATACCTGAGTACAGAGGCACCTGGATTACCAAATCTGGATTAAAACCTAAATCCGTTGTTTTCAAGTAATTCATTTGACTGAACATGATAGCCAGCACCACTAACAACAGTCCAGAAGACACAAATTGAAACAACACCAAGAACTTTCTTAAATAACCCTTATTGCCAACCGCAGCCGTAGTTTTGTTCAAGAGTGCCAAAGGCTTGAATTTGGAGATATAAAACGCTGGATATAAACCAGCCAAAATACCTAAGGCTAAACCAGCCATAAACACCCAAACAAAAAACTCAGAGCTACCATACTGAAGGGCAATCGACTTGTCGAGCAGTTGGTTATAAAAAGGCAACAAACGCTCTGCAATGGCAAAAGCAAACACAAAGGAGACCAACGTAATGAATACAGATTCTAATAGTTGATAGAATATTAATTGAGCTTTATTCGCTCCAATCACCTTTCTCAAGCCAATTTCCTTTACCCTACGCATGGATTGGGCCGTTACCAAATTGACATAATTGATAAGTGCGAGAAGCAAAACCACCAAGCCAATACCCGAGAATAGCCTTACATAACGGATGTCATTTTTTGAAAATGCATCGTTCAGGTATGGTGCATAGAGTCTTTGATCTGTATAGGGCAGTAATTCATAGGTATATCCCTCTAACATATCACGATACACTGGCTTATCAATTACCTTCGTAATCCCAGTACCTACTGACTCCTTTGAAGTACCATCGACAAGAGATACATAGGTGGTAATATTTCTAACCACATGCCTCTCTTCCCAAACATTTTTGAAATACCCTCTTTCGTATACCAACATTTCAAATTGAATCGTACTATTTTTTGGAGGGGCAGCAGCAACTGCAGCCACTGTATAAACCTGATCTTTATTCATCTGAATTTCCTGACCAATTGGGTTCGTATCTCCGAATAAATTTTCTCTCAAGCTTTGGGTTATCACCACTTGATTTGTCTCTGAGAAAACAGTCTTTCTATTGGCATTGAGTAAAGTGAAATCAAAAAATTCAAAGAAATTTGAATCAATAAAAAGAACGTTCTCCACATTTAAATCCCTTTCTCCAAAATTCAACAAAGAGACCCCTCCACCTGCAACTCTAGTATGACCATCAATCTGAGGAATGTCTTCTCTGAAAAATTCAACAAAATCACTAGCAATGGTACTTTTGTACTTCTCCCCATTTTCGCTACTGATTACCCGATAAATGTTCTCCTTGTTCTCGTGGAAATTATCGAAACTGAGTTCATCGCGCACATAAAGCGCAATCAATAAAAATGCGGTAAGACCTACGGTGAGCCCAGCAATATTCACAAAGGAATAGAGCTTCTCTTTCCGTAATTTTCTGACAATAAGTTTAAGGTTGTTTTTGAACATGGCTTTAAGGTTTATTCCTCCCTTAGCGTATCAGCGGGATTGGCATTAGACACCTGTAAAGACTGTAAAAGGGTAACCAACCAGCTCAAGGCCAGAAAGCTTAAGAATGCTCCTATAAATAAAAATGGACTGATATCGATGCGGTACTTAAACTCAGCCAACCAACCCTGCATGGCATAGTAGGCGATGGGCGAAGCGATGAGAAAAGCCAAGACGACCAGAAGCGTATACTCCTTATTCAGCAAAAGCAACAGGTTTTGAATTGAAGCGCCAAGTACTTTTCTAATACTCACTTCTTTTCTGCGTTGCTCTAAGGTATAGATCGTCAAAGCAATTAAACCTAAGAGTGAAATGAACACTGCAAGGCCCGAAAAGATTTGAAAAAGCATAAATTGACCTTGTTCCTTTTTGTAAAAGGCTTTTACCTGATCATCCAAAAAATAGTACTCAAAAGGCCTCTGAAAGATGGCCTCATATTTTTCGCCTACTTGCTCCAATACCACTTTGGCTTTATCCCCTTCTAGCTTCAATAAAACATTGCGAGTTCCCCAATCACTTAAGTATTGAATGATCAATGGCTTTATTTCTTCTTTCAACGAATAGGTATGAAAATCCTCCACTATGGCCACCAACTTCTTCCCTACTTTATCGCTGTACCCATAGAGCCTTCTCCCATCTGGCTCTGTCATAAGCCCAAATTTCTCAGCAAGACTCCTATTGACCATTATCTGCTCGTCACTAAAGCTTTCTGAATCAAAATCATCTGATTTCCAGAGAAAATGAACATCTGAAGCCTTGAAGAAATCTTTATCCGCGAACACAGCTTCTACCCCCGCAGATTGACGATTTTCTGCCTTGGTATCTGGGTTGTCGTTAATACTGGTGTTTGTAGCCTGCCCAACCCTGAAACTATTCAGGCTAACAGATTGCACCCCACTTATAGTCTTAAGTTCGTTTTTAATGGTCTGGTATAGCTTGGTTGAATCCTTATAAAGCGGAACGCTGACTAGAAAATCTGTATTGAAACCTAAGTCCTTCTCTTTCATAAACTTCATCTGTCCAGATATGATAAAGAGTACGACCAGTAAGGTTCCAGAAGCAACAAATTGAAAAAGCACTAAAAACTTCCGCAGATACCCCTTTCTACCCAGACTCACCGAAGATTTCTGAAGCAGGGCGAGAGGTTTAAATCGAGCGATAAATAGGGCAGGATAAATCCCCGATAAAACCCCTAAAAACAATCCGAAAAC
>CAXBPM010000140.1:0-7809 GCA_963977345.1 uncultured Roseivirga sp. | reverse complement strand
GCAAATGTAATGAATACTCTGTCAAATATGAAGTGAAACGCATGATGAAAGAGGCCTAATATTCACTTTTATGACGTTTACGTCTTTTATTTTGTTTGACTATTGTAATGAAACGTTGATTTAAACCCTTAATTTAATGGCTAGGTAGATTACCTATTTTTATAAAAATGAATTCAGTCATATTTGACTCTTTCACCTAAGTTACTCTTTTAGGTATTTTTTCAGCAGAAAAATGTAGTTCAGTTTTATCCATATCAAGTTGCATTAATAATTAGCATAGCCAATAAGTGAATTGTGAGAATGGCAGATAAAAAGGTAGTAGAAGGGAGCCGTTGGCTTCATGAAAGGGAGCGGTTATACAGCGCAATTGGGGATAATAAAGCCTTGATTGAGGTGTTGTTCAGTACGAACGATTACGCTATGGTGTTGTCAAGCGAAGCTGGGTATATCCTCGTATTTAACGATCAATTTAATCAACTTATAGAATGTTCGAGTGACGAGATTGAGGGAGAAAAACGGATTGACTTTATAGATAAAAATTCTATAAAACCGTTCAACGAGATGCGTAAAAGAGTCTTTGAAGGGGGGGCGGCTGAAAGTTTCGAATATCAATTTAAAACTAAGGATAATTCGATTTCAAGTATATCTGAAACAGCGAAAATCGTAAAGATTGGGAGTGACAAATACATGTTGTCAAGCCTCAGGAATGTCACTGCCGAAAAGAAAAGTCAGCGAGATGTCGATTTATTTTATACTAAAAAGCTGTTGTCTAGGACGGAAAAAATTGGTGGTATAGGTTCTTTCGAAATGAACCTCAAAACAACTAAAATCATTTGGTCCGATAATATATATTACCTCTTAGACATGCCTAATTCTGAAGGGCCTTCCTTAGGCTTCTTTCATAGAATAGTCAAAGAAGACAGGCATGTGATTCAGAAAACACTTGACTTGAACCCTGGTCAAACAACAAAGTTTAATTTCAAGATAGAAATTGCTGAAGGTGTCAGGTCTATTTACTGTGAAATGGAACGAGTTGGAGACAACTTGATAGGGATGATAAGAGATGTGAGCAGTGAGGCACTCTCTAATTTGGCACTTAAGGAAAGCGAAGAGAAATATAGATTTCAATCGGAGTCATTGCCACACATGCTCTGGTTGGTGGATACTCAGGGTGATTTGACCTATTTAAATAGTAAAGGGCGAACATATTTAGGGTTTAATGACAATACATATATAGGTTCAAAATGGTTTACTTTTGTTCATCCAGATGACCTTCCGCTAACGACTAAAAAGTGGAAATCAGCGAGCCTAGACAAGTCTTCTTTTTCTGTTCAGGTGAGAGTTAAAAATTCCACAGGAATTTATCGGTGGTTTATGGTATCCATATCGCCCATGATTGATGAGTCGGGAGAGATTACATCATGGATAGGTATTTCTACTGACGTTCATGATCAATACCTTATTCAGACCAACTTAAAAGAAAACGAAGAAAAATTCCGTACCATTTTCGAGCAGAGCAATGATGCAATGATCATTCTTAAGGATGGGTTTTGTTTGGATTGTAATGTCAATGTAAAACCAATTTTTGGGGTTACAGAAGAGCAGCTAAAGAACGAAAAGCTTTGGAAGTTTACGCCAGAATATCAAACTACAGGCCAGCTTTCAGAGGAGTTCTTGTCTGATCAGATAGAAAGCGCCTTGAAAAATGGTCAAGCGAGTTTTTTCTGGGATGTAAAGAAAGTAAATGGGAAGATTCTCTACTGCGAAGTAAACCTAAGTAGGATAATGATAGACGGGGATGTCTTCATCTTTGCCGTTTTTAGAGATGTTACCGGAAGAATCAAGGCTGAGAAGGAGTTGTTGGACAGTAAGCAGAAAATGGCACTTGCCATTGAGTCGGCTAGAATCGGTACCTGGGAATTGAATTTTAAAACTGGGAAGACTAGATTCAACGAATTTTATGCTGAAATGCTGGGCTATGAATTCCATGAAATTGTACATGACCAATCCTTCTTTAAGGATCGAGTTCATCCAGATGACCTTGAAAAAATAGAGAATTTACTTTACGATGAGGAAGTTAAAGATAGTGGTGGATTTGAACTCTTAATCCGTTTAAAAGGGAAGGACAATGAATGGCGTTGGGTTTTGGACCGGGGTAAGATTGTTGAGAGAGATAAAGATGGTAATCCACTCTTAATTTATGGTACTCATATAGACTTAACTGAATACAAGGAAAAAGAGATGGCTATTTTGAATGCCAATCTCAAATATGAACTGGCTGCAACTACCGCCAAAACTGGGGTTTGGGAATGGGATATGGTCTCTGATAATCTTATTTGGGATAAAGGTATGGCTTCAATTCATGAGAGGAAACTACCAGAGAATAATCAAATTGATATTTCTGACTGGCTCAGTTATGTTCAGCCTCATTGTAAAGGGGAGCTGACTCGAAATTTAGAATCCTTGGTGAGTAATCGAGGGGTTTTCGATGTTGAATATGAAATAAAGACTGAAAGCGGGGAGATAAAACGTGTAAGGTCTACTGCTAAAATTTTTAGAATTAGTGACGAAGAGGGTGATAAAGTAATTGGGTTAAATCTAGATATCACAGATTCGTATCTTAAAGATCAGGAGCTATTTGAGAACGAGGAGAGGTTGAAGCTCGCGTTTGATGGGGCTAATATGGCCTTAATGGATTGGGATTTAGAAACGAATACCGTAAGTGTAAGTGATAATTATCTAGAAATCATTGGTCAGGAGAAAGGGAAATACGATCCTAAAAAGGATCAATTTATGGATTCTGTCCTTCATCCAGATGATAGTGAAAAAGTGCGTGAACTTTTCGGGAAACTGAAAGTGGGCAAGCTGAGGCATTATGAGCTTGAGTATAGAGTTCTCACTCAAAACAATGAGCTTAGGTGGTTAAAATCAAGGGGGAAAACATACTTAGACACCAATGGCAGAGTGAGAGTAATTGGCCTGACAATGAATGTAACAGCTACGAGAGTGGCTCAAGAGCAACTGATGGAAAGTCAGAGGGTGTTAAATCTTGCGATTTCAGGCACTAAACAAATAATTCTAGACTGGAACATTAAAGAAGACGAGCTTGAATGGAATGAAAACTATTATGAACTTATAGGGAGGTCCAAATATGATTTTGAGAACAACGTCTCAGATCACATCAAGAAAAGTGTGTATACAGAAGATGTTGAACTGGTTTCGGGACTTGCTACAAACCTAAAATCTGGAGCAATCAACGAAATGGATATTATGATCAGGTTGGTCACTAAGGCTGGAGACTTAAGGTGGATGCGATTACTTGGTAAAAATGTGGAGTTTAATAAATCTGGGTTGCCTATAAGACATGTTTGCACCATGATGGACATCACCAAGGAAAGAAATCTTACCCTTGATCTAGAAAAGTCATATGCGCAATACCAGTCTCTCGTTGAAGATATCCCTGGGCTTATATATAGCGCGGAATACCCATCGAAGGAGTTTGTTTATGTGAACGCATACTGTAATGAGCTAACTGGATTCACAGTAGATGAGTTGACTAAGAAGGATCGATTACAATACCAGAAACTGATTCACCCAGATGACAAAAGGTTTGTGGAGTCAAATCTGGAAACAGCAATTGGCAATAGGCAAGCTTACCGGTTGAATTATCGAATTGTTGATAAAGAGGACAGGATTAAGTGGATTTCAGAGTTTGGTCATGGTATTTTTGATCAAAATGGTAAACCTTTATCCATTGAAGGTTCTGTTTTTGATATTACAGATAGGGTAAGGTCTGAAGAAAAAGTATTGGCTGCAGTGTTAGATGCGGCAGATGAAGAACGGAGTCGTATTTCTCGAGAGATCCACGATAGTTTACAGCAAACGTTGACCATAGCATCGCTCAATTTAGAGTTTGTAAAAAAAGAGAAACATCTCTTGAGTCAAAAAGTACTAGAGCGGTACGAACGTGGTTGGCAGAATCTTAGAAAATCTCTAGATCAGACGCGTGAGATAGCACATAGATTAATGCCAAAGGCTATTGAAGATTTTGGTTTAACGGAAGTGGTAAAGGATTTAGTTGAGGAATTGAATGCTACATCTGCTGTGAATTTCGAATTCATTACTAACTTGGAGGAAGAACGGCTTAATGTTAGTATAGAAACCAGTTTTTATAAAATTATTCAAGAGTCAATTACCAATATTATTAAGCATGCTCAAGCGGAAAACGTATCAATTCAGTTGATAAAATTGTCTGAAAGTGTACAGTTAATTATTGAAGACGATGGGCAGGGTTTTGATATGGATAACATTATTTTGAATGCTTCAGGGTTTGGATTGGCAAGCATGAAAAACAGAGCTAGCGCTCTTTCAGGTGAGTTTATTCTTGATTCTTTCCCAGGAAAAGGTACCTCATTAATTTTAAATGTCCCCTTGGACAACTCTAAAATAGCGTATGAAAAAGATTAGAATATTTCTTGTTGATGACCATAAAATGATTCGCGATGGTATTAAATTTTACCTTGACGAGGATGAAAGGTTTGAGATTGTTGGCGAAGCCAATAATGGGCAAGAAGCACTGTCTATGATAAATGAAAATAGCGATTTCGATGTGCTAGTAACAGACATTGTTATGCCTTCTATGGATGGTATTGAACTGGTAAAGAACTTGATTCAAGGAGCGCCTATAGGATTCAAAATTTTAGCGCTAACAATGTTGAGTGAAACGCAACATATTAAGAAAATGCTTAATTATGGTATTCAAGGCTATATTCTAAAAAGTAGTGGGGAAGAGGAAATAAAAAAAGCCATAACAGAAGTAGCTGCGGGAAACACGCATTACTCCCAAGAAGTGACTACTATAATTATGAATAACCTAAGGGGAGAAAAATCAAGAGGATCTAGAATGGCCGTTGATATTCCCTTGACAAAGAGAGAAAGAGAGGTGCTCCATCTTATCGTTAAAGAATATTCAAATCAAGAAATTGCGGATGAATTATTCATCTCTGTTCGTACTGTTGATGCCCACAAGCGAAACCTCTTGGAAAAAACGGGAGCTAAGAACATGGCCGGTTTGGCTGTTTACGCTTTAGAAAAGCGACTTTTTGATGATATTTAGTAAGAGAATTACCTAGTCCATAGGTGATATTGTGATTGTTGTGAATAGGTGATCATTTCATGTTTCACCTAAAGTTCTTAATTAGCTTTATAACTAAGAACAACCGCGGATTTTGACTTCTTCCAAAAAGGAATCAAAGCTGGCACATTCACCTAAACTATGAATATCACAAACCAAAAGACACATGACGGGAGCGCCTTTTCTAGCGCACAGTTTCATCCTTTTAACTTCAACCCTTCAAGTATCTTAAGTCGAAATTTTAAGGGGGCAATTTCGTCCATAAAACTTAACTCAGAACTCATTAGCAGGGTAGCTGGAAGCTGTGGCGTGAACGAGGCTTCCGTGAATGGCCGAGTACGGAAAATCCTAAATCAGACAGATAATATAGAAAGCATAATTGATGATATGCTTTTGCTTTTGAGGATTGAGCATTTAATGCTTGATCAGACTAAAGAGGACTACAAAGTGCTAGACATTGAAGATCAATTGAGTATATGCTTTGAAGAGTACTCTGCCTGTAGACAGCATAGAATTGAGGATTACCTCAAAGACGTGTATGTGAATACAGATTTTGAAAAAACGGTTTGGGCCTTCGAAAGGCTTATCAATTTAATGAGAAGTTTCCCAAGTGGAAATAAACCAGAACTCATTGTTAGAATAGATGAGGGTTTTGTCAACGTAAACATTACAATGACTTACAATGAGTTTAAGGATTTTTCAGAGTGGGAGTCTTTCTTTTCCAGTAGGGTGAATTTATCAGATAATGAAAGAATGAGCATGCTTTCTCTTAGGCTCTATGTAATTAAGAAGCTTTTCAATTTTTCCGACTGTCAAATTGAGGCCTCAAAAGCGCAGAACGGAATTTCG
Organism: uncultured Roseivirga sp.; assembly: GCA_963977345.1. Lineage (GTDB taxonomy): Bacteria > Bacteroidota > Bacteroidia > Cytophagales > Cyclobacteriaceae > Roseivirga. The sequence continues at coordinate 1,826 of CAXBPM010000140.1, read as the reverse complement.
TTCATTATAGCCATGCCATTGGCACATAGAATTTCAGATGATAATTCTGTTGAGGCAAAATCAGATGCCGCGTAGGGCGCTACCAATCGGGTTTGCTTGTGTCTTTTTTCTTTGTAGCCTTTCTTTTGTTCTGCTGAACATACTGAACTTCATTGTTCTTCATGGCTTCTAAAATCATTTGGGCCTTTTCTGGGCTCATATTCATTTCTTCCAACTTCTCTTTTAACTTTTCAAGAGGATCTTTTTCCTGAGGTTTTTCTTGATTGGGATCTTGCTCATCCTTGTTCTCTTGCTGATCCTTTTTCTCTTGGTCTTTATTCTCTTGCTTTTCTTGCTCTTTTTTCTCTTGATCTTTTTGTTCCTGATCTTTTTTCTCTTGATCCTTCTTGTCTTTCTGCTCTTGATCTTTTTTCTCTTCGTCCTTTTTCTCCTCCTGATCTTTGTTGTCTTCGTTGTTTTTGTCTTGCTCTTCTTGCTCTCTTATCAGTTTTCTCAAAAGTTCGTAATTGTACCTGGCAGATGCATTTGAAGGATTTTTCCTCAAGGAGTTTTTAAAATCGTTTAAAGCCTGATCTGTAAGAGATTTCTTTTCTTCTGTTTTAGCCACTTCACTTCTTTTATAGGCTATAATCCCTTTTTGATTATAGGCACTTGAGGCAATCACATTGTTCTTCGCACTACCAGATAGTTCGTCATAATTGTTGCTCGCTATGCTAGCATACTTTAAGCCCTCACTGGCCATGCCGACTGCGCTTTCATCAAGGTTGTCTGGATTTTCTGAAGCTTCATTTAAAACGCCTAAAAGCTCATTATCTCCATAGGCCAAGAAATAGGCTGCATTGGCCATGTTAAGTCGGGCATCTTCATCCTCAACTAACATAGAATCCAATAGGCTTGCATAGGTAGAGATTGCTAGCTCGTAGTTCTCTTTGTCGTAAAATGCTTTGGCCTCCTTTTTCAGCGCATTAGACTTAGCTATTCTTGTTACCGGGTCGGTAATGCTGGTGAATACTAGAATGAGCGTAATTAAATATTTCATAGGCGTAATGTCTTTCTTCTAATTAGTGCATCTAAGATGAGCAATAGAATAGCCGCTCCTAGAAAGTAATAGAATTTATTGGCAGAAGCGTCAATCTGGCGGGTATCTCGTACTTCGCCTTCAACTTCATTGATAGCTCGGATCAGTCTCTTTACATCATTTTGATCTTGATTTACCTCAAAATAGTCTCCTCCAGTATCGTCTGCCAGTTTTCTTAACGATTCAGAGTTGAGCTTTGTTATCACTTCTTGCCCATTTCTGTCTCGCTTAAATGAACGTCCTTCTGGAATCTTAGCGCCTTTTTCAGTGCCAACGCCCAAAGCGAAGAGTTTAACTCCTGTGTCGACCACCTTTTTAGCGGCTTTGTCTGTCTCGTCTCCAAAATCTTCTCCATCGCTAATCATTAAAATGATTTTCGATTTCTGCTGAGTGATAGGGCCTTCTCCAGCTAACTCAAGTTTTTCCATTGCAATATTTAGAGGGGCACTAAAGTCTGTTCCTGCATTGGGTACTAAGTCAGTTTTGAGGGTGCTGATGAATAAGTTGATCGCACCTTGATCGTAAGTTAGAGGACACTGGATAAAGGCTTCGGATGAGAATATGATCAACCCAATTCTATCTGAGCTAAAAGCTTGAACAATATTATTGAGTTCATATTTGATTTTTGAAAGCCTAGATGGCTCAACATCTTGTGCATTCATTGACTGAGATAAGTCGACAGCAATATAGATGTCTTTCCCCTCTGACTTCACTTCCTTGGTGGTTTCACCAAAAGATGGCCCCATAA
>CAXBPM010000139.1:0-7848 GCA_963977345.1 uncultured Roseivirga sp. | reverse complement strand
AAAATATAGAATAAGGGATTGAGCAAATTTGTTCAATCCCTTTTTTATTTACTTTTGTACCGAATTAAAGATTTGAATTGCGCACCAATCTATAAATATGTCTACAACGAATAATATCAACAGTAAAAGGAAAGCCATTCTTCTTTTAGCAGATGGAAGCCGCTATGAGGGTACTGCCATTGGTAAAATAGGTATTGCCGGAGGTGAGATTTGCTTTAATACAGGAATGACGGGTTATCAAGAGATTTACACCGATCCATCTTATTATGGTCAAATTGTAGTGAATACAGCTTCTCACATAGGTAACTATGGGGTAGAAGATGACGAACAGGAGTCTGATTCACCAAAGATCAGAGGTTTAGTTGTAAATACTTTTTCGAAAGATTTCAGTCGCAAAACAGCTGATGGCTCACTCCAAGATTATTTAGATAAGAATAACATAGTCGGAATTTCCGATGTAGATACACGCCTTTTGGTTCGCTACATCAGAGATAAAGGAGCTATGAATGCCATCGTGTGTTCAGAAGATCTTTCTGATGAGGAATTGAAAGCTAAGCTGGCTGACATTCCATCGATGGATGGTTTAGAGTTGTCTTCATTTGTAAGTACAAAAGAACCTTACTTTGTTGGAGATGAAAATTCGGATATAAAAATTGCGGTGCTTGATATTGGAGTTAAAACCAGTATTCTAAAGCATTTGTCCAGTAGAGGTGCTTACCTAAAGGTGTTTAATGCCAAGACTACCTTTGAAGAAATGAGCAAATGGAATCCTGATGGTTACTTTTTATCCAATGGACCTGGTGATCCATCTGCGATGCCTTATGCAGTAGAAACGGCTCAAAAAATAATGGCTGAAGACAAACCACTTTTTGGAATTTGTCTTGGGCATCAAGTGATAGCCTTGGCCTGTGGCGCGAGTACATTCAAAATGCACAATGGACACAGAGGCTTAAATCACCCAGTGAAAAACCTTATTTCTGGTAAAAGTGAAATCACTTCTCAGAACCACGGTTTTGCTGTAGACTTAACTGCTCTTGAAGCAGCTGGAAGTATGGAGCTGACGCATATCAACCTGAATGATAATACAGTAGCAGGCTTGCAGGTAAAAGGAAAGAAAACTTTCTGCGTGCAATACCATCCAGAGTCTTCACCTGGGCCGCATGATTCACGCTATTTATTCGATCAATTTATTAACCTTATCAAATCATAATACCAATGAGTTTAATTGAAAGTATCTACGCAAGACAAATCCTTGACTCAAGGGGGAATCCTACCATCGAAGTAGATGTAATTACAGAAAACGGTATTCTAGGCCGTGCTGCAGTGCCGTCTGGTGCTTCAACAGGTGCGCATGAAGCCGTTGAGCTAAGAGATGGCGATAAAGACGTATACCTTGGAAAAGGCGTCTTAAAAGCCATTGAGAATGTAAACGTTACAATTGCTGCTGAACTAATTGGCTTTTCTGTATTTGAGCAAAATTTGCTTGATAAGATTATGATCGAAGTAGACGGAACTGAGAACAAAAGTAACCTAGGAGCTAATGCTATCTTGGGCGTTTCTTTAGCGATTGCTAGAGCGGCTGCAGCTGAGCTTGGCCTTCCACTTTATCGTTATGTAGGTGGTGTTAATGCAAACACACTTCCTGTGCCTATGATGAACATCATTAATGGAGGTTCTCATGCAGATAATTCAATTGACTTTCAGGAATTCATGATCATGCCTATTGGAGCGGAAAGCTTTACTGAGGCAATTCAAATGGGCGCTGAAGTGTTCCATCATTTAAAGAAAGTACTTTCTTCTCGTGGTCTTTCAACTAACGTAGGCGATGAAGGTGGTTTTGCACCCAACTTGGCATCCGATGATGAAGCGCTTGAAATGATTTCTGAAGCAGTGAACAACGCAGGTTATACTGTGGGTGAAGACTTCGTTTACGCGCTAGACGTAGCTTCTTCTGAGTTCTACTTGAAAGACGAAAAAGTATATTATTTCAAAGATTCAACAGGGAAGAAAATGACGCCAGTTGAAATGGCAGACTACCTTGCCTCGCTTTGCGAGAAATATCCAATCATGTCGATTGAAGACGGTATGTTTGAGGACGATTGGGAGGGCTGGAAAGCCTTAACCGATAAGATTGGTGACAAAGTACAGTTGGTGGGTGATGACTTGTTCGTGACTAACGTGAAGCGTTTACAGAAAGGGATTGATGGAGGAATAGCCAACTCAATCTTGATTAAAGTAAACCAAATCGGAACTTTGACCGAAACAATCGAAGCAGTAAGCTTGGCCAACAGAAATGGCTATACTGCCGTGATGTCACACAGATCTGGTGAGACTGAAGACAATACGATTGCTGATTTAGCAGTAGCATTGAACACTGGTCAGATTAAAACTGGCTCTGCTTCACGTTCTGATAGAATGGCGAAATACAATCAGTTACTTAGAATTGAAGAGGAATTGGGTGAAGTGGCTAAATATCCTGGAAAGAATTTCAGAAAAGCTTACTAAGCTCAATTCAAAATACGATCAAAGACTTCACTCCATAATGGGTGAAGTTTTTTTGTTTTAAGGGGACGCAGCCATATTGTAAAAATCTAAGTATAGGGTTAAAAACAACCCTAATATGAAAACCAGACCAATATACTTCGCGCTGATTATTGCTTTAATCATTTCAGCCTGTGGTGGCGGAGGTGGAGATGAAACTCCTGATCCTTGCGCAACACCAATTGTGCTGACCGTATCAAGTCAACAAAGCGCTACATCAGGCCAGTCTGACGGCAGCGTATCGATATCTGCTACTGGATCAAATGGCGGATTAGAATATAAAATTGGCACTGGGGCATTTCAAAGCTCATCTTCATTCACTGGCCTTGCTGCTGGTAACTACACCGTTTCGGTAAAAGATAACCAAGGCTGCACGGCCAGCCTTTCGATCACAATTACGGAATCGAATAGTGGCGCAACAACTCCATCTTTCGCTAACGCTGTGTTTCCAATTATGCAAAGTAACTGTGCCACCTCTGGTTGCCACGTAAGCGGAGGTACTGCGCCTTTCGTAATAGCGAACTACAGCGATGTAAAGGCTAATGATATATCTATTAAGTCAAGAGTCTCGGCCAGAACAATGCCTCCATCAGGGTCCAATGCTTTGAGTACTGATCAGATCAATACTATCGTAGCTTGGGTAGACGCTGGAGCTCCAAACAATTGATTTTGGAAATAGAATCAAGAGTAAATCGGCATACTTTTGATTTTGTGCTAAAAAGTTAGTTACTTTTGTATTATGAAGGCTTTCACCAAAGTTCCTCGTTTCGCAAAGAGTTTCTATTTTCTCTTCGGAACATTTTTCATTATCTGGATGCTGTTTGTAGACTCCAATGATATTGTGACTCAGATAAGACTTAAATCGAAACTGAGTAACCTTAAAAATCAGAAGGAATACTACATTGAGAAAAAAGTGGAAGTACTCAAGAACAAAGAAGAGCTAACAACGAATCAAGAGTTGCTTGAAAAGTTTGCTAGAGAAAAGTACTTGATGAAGAAACCATCTGAAGATCTTTTCGTCATAGTAACGGAAGACTAATTCAAAAAAAAATATTCAATACCAAGTCCTCTTTTTGAGGACTTTTTCGTTACTAGGATTATGAGAAAATTATTGACCGCTACCTTCCTTTTTTTAGTGAGCTTTTCATCACTGCAGGCTCAGATTTATTTCGAGGAAGAACCACAAGAAGAAGATTCTGTCAGTTTTATGGACAGGGTTTATTTTGGAGGAAACTTTTCATTTAACCTTGGTACTGACTTTACTTATATCGATGTATCTCCACTGGCTGGTTATATGATCACCCCTGACTTCTCCGCTGGTCTGGGAGCCACTTATCTCTATCTTTCGCGTAAGTACATTGTTTTGCCTTCACGTAACGAATTTAAAGTGAGTAGCAGCGTTTATGGTGGGCGTACTTTCTTAAGGCATAATATTTTCGAGACCTATTTTGCTCATTTGGAATTTGAGGCTTTAAATGTTGAATTTGCTCCAGACCCTTACAGTGAAACCACGAATCGTGAATGGGTGCCGGGTCTCTTTATTGGCGGTGGCGCTTTTCAGCCTATTTTTAAAAAGGGAGGAATAAACATCACCGTGTTATATAACCTTCTCCATGATGATCTTAGATCACCTTATGGAAGTGCGCTAGTCATACGGGGTGGAATTACCTTTTAAAAGTCGATCCCGAATTTACTTCCGATTTCTTTCAAGTCATCCACAACAGGTTGAAGCAAAGGAATACCCTGTTCCATTCTGATTTTCTCCATTTCACGTTCTGGATCACCAGGAATGAGCACAGGTTGCTCGGGATCAACAGGGGTTGAATTTCTAAAACGCTGAATCCAATTGTCCATGTGCTCTTTAAACTCAGTAGCCGGGCGGAAAGCATCTACACGCATAGCGCCAAAGAAATGACCTAGGCCTTCGCCTACCGGATCGCTCACTGGATCCATAAAGCTTACAAACGGAGGCGCCCATGGGCCATAGTTCGCGCCAGAAAGCACAGCAGAGAAAATATCTACCACAGACCCCATGATGTAGCCTTTGTGACTTCCGTGTAATCTGCTGCCACCTAATGGACGTAAAGCGCCACCTTCTTTTACACCAAATGCATTCGTGGTATCTAAACCATCCTTGTCTTGCACCCAGCCTTTAGGCACGGATTCTCCTTTTCTTTGAAGAATCTCCAGCTTTCCGTTGGCAGCCGTGGTGGTAGCAAAGTCACCTACGAAAGGTGGCTCATTGCCGGCTGGAATAGCAATGGCAATTGGGTTGGTGCCTAAAAGCCTTTCTTTGGAAAAAGTAGGGGAAACCAAAGGACTAGCATTCGTCATTGAAATACCAATCATGTCGTTTTGCGCGGCCAACAACGAATGGAAGCCAGCAATGCCGTAATGGTTAGAGTTTTTTACCGAAACCCAGCCTGTTCCAACGTTTTTAGCCTTCTCAATTGCCACTCTCATCGCGAAAGGGGCAACGACTAAACCTAGTCCGGCATCTCCATCTACAACAGCGGTACTCGGAGTCTCATAAGTCACCTTGATGTTTGGAGTCGCATTTATTCTTCCCTTTTCCCAAAGCCTTACATAACCCTTAAGTCTAGCAACACCATGCGAATCGATGCCTCTTAAGTCTGCAGAAAGTAGTGTTTCGCAGGCTTGGGTAGCATCTGCTTCTGGGCAGCCCATTTTAATAAAAACAGAATGAGAAAACTGATATAGATCTTGGTAAGAATAATTCGACATGTGCGTAATTTTTAGTTCGAAGTGTTTTTCTCCGATATCTTAATATGCGAAAACGATGTATACAAAAGCCCTTCTTTCAATGCATAAGCACAAGCCGTAATGTTTTCGGTAGTCATATGTTTTAAAACGAACTGAATCAAGCAACTGGCTACAACAATCATATCTACTCGCATGGTAACCATACCAGGGATATGCATTCGCTGTCTTCTGTTTTTCGTAATCAGCTCCTTGTAAATTCTGTTGTTTGCTGCTATTGGGAATTGAAAAGTCAGGCTGTCTGCAATTCTGTCAATGCTATTTTCCTTCATGTAAATTTCAGAAAGCGTATCAAAAGTGCCAGAGCAACCTATTAAACCCTGAGGCTTGAACTCCTCAATGGCACTTACCAAACTGGCAAGTTCAGTTTCAAGCCAAGTATTCATTTCTTCAATGCTTTCTTGAGGCATAGGGTCTTCCTTATGGAATTTATCCAAAAGCCTTTGTGCGCCAATTTCGAAGCTTTGCTTCCAGAAAATCTCTTCATTATTGCCAATGATAAACTCTACGCTTCCGCCTCCAATGTCCATTACAAGTTGCGGAGCTGCTGTAAGATGTGAAGTGGATTTCACACCATAGAAAATGAGTTCAGCCTCACGGTCGCCTGAAATGATTTTGATGTCAATGGAAGTTTTTTCTTTGATCTCGTCCAGCAATTGTTGGCCATTTTTCGCAGATCGGATGGCACTTGTTGCAACTCCAGTGATGGTTTTGACCTCGAATTGGTCAATAATGGTTTTGAAAACTTGGAGGGTGTGAAGGGCTCTTTTTTTGGCATCAGCTGAGATTCTCCCTTTGCTAATGCCGTTCTTGCCAATTTTCACGGCTATTTTCTCACGGTATAGCGTTTTGATTTCGCGCTTACTCACCTCCACTATAAACAAGTGGAAGGTATTAGTGCCCAAATCAATAACTGCTATTCTCTCTTTCATGCCCTTCTGCAAAGATGGGCGAATATAAGGCATTCTATTAAAATATGGGTGTTCACCGAAAGGTAATAGATGGCGATTATGTTCTTTTTTTGTACTGACCTGTATATCTTTGACGAGGATATAAAACCACACCTATGGCTCAGAATACCCCGCTTAAAAAGCACAAAACCAAAGCAGAAAAAATTCAATGGCTGGAGCAGAAAAACGCGGAAGCCTTATTGGGTGGAGGTCAGAAACGGATTGATAGCCAGCATAAAAGAGGCAAACTCACTGCTAGAGAACGTCTTGAGCTCTTATTAGACGAAGGAAGTTTTGAAGAAATCGGCAAGTTCGTAGAACACAGGGCTACGGATTTTGGTCTGGAAAAGGAAATCTACCTAGGCGATGGTGTAGTGACGGGTTACGGAACGGTTCACGGCCGTCTGGTATATGTGTACTCACAAGATTTTACAGTGTTCGGAGGTTCGCTTTCTGAAACACATGCCGAAAAGATAGTGAAGATCATGGATTTGGCCATGAAGAACGGTGCGCCAGTGATTGGCCTGAACGATTCAGGTGGGGCTCGAATTCAAGAAGGCGTAGTGTCGCTTGGCGGTTATGCCGATATCTTCTACCGTAATACGATGGCTTCGGGTGTAGTACCTCAAATATCTGCCATCATGGGGCCATGCGCGGGTGGTGCGGTATATTCACCTGCTATTACCGATTTTATCTTCATGGTAGAAAACACTTCTTATATGTTTGTTACCGGGCCCAATGTGGTGAAAACCGTAACGCAAGAAGAAGTGACTTCTGAAGAATTAGGAGGCGCCAGCACGCACAGTACAAAAAGTGGAGTGACGCACTTCGCTTCGGCCAATGAGGCACAATGCATTAATGAAATCAAACAACTGCTGTCGTATATTCCGCAAAACTGCGAAGACACGGCCCCTGTTTATGAATATGATTTGGAGGAAGATGCGGTAAGAACCGTATTGAATAACATTATTCCAGAAAATCCAAACCAACCTTACGACATGCGTGAAGTAATTGACGGTTTGGTGGATCAAGATTCATTCTTCGAAGTACATAAAAACTTTGCTGAAAACATTGTTGTGGGCTTTGCCCGAATTGGTGGAAGAAGTATCGGGATTGTAGGAAACCAACCAGCGTCAATGGCTGGTGTTTTGGATATTGATTCGAGTGTAAAAGGTGCGCGTTTTGTGCGTTTCTGCGACTGTTTCAATGTGCCTTTATTGGTGTTGGAAGATGTGCCAGGTTTCTTGCCAGGTACAGACCAAGAATGGAACGCCATTATCACGAATGGAGCGAAATTACTTTACGCTTTCTCTGAAGCTACAGTGCCAAGAATCACGGTAATCACGAGAAAGGCTTATGGTGGGGCATATGATGTTATGAACTCCAAGCACATTGGGGCGGACATGAACTACGCTTGGCCTTCGGCTGAAATTGCCGTAATGGGAGCGAAGGGTGCTGCGGAAATTATTTTCAAAAGAGAAATTGCTGCTGCCGATGACCCTGAAGCGAAGTTGGAGGAAAGGGTAGATGAGTATACTGAGAAGTTTGCCAACCCTTATCGTGCTGCACGTAGAGG
>CAXBPM010000138.1:0-7851 GCA_963977345.1 uncultured Roseivirga sp. | reverse complement strand
TCCCCTATTTTGATGGTAGAAATTTAAACCCATCCAAAATGAAAAAGTCAATAAAAGTTTATCTACTGCTGGCCTTAATGGTTTCAGCCTTCGCCTGTTCTACCGACCCAGATGAAAAACCTCAAGACTTGGAAGAAGAAATTTCCTTCTCGGACACGACTTCTTTGAAATCCGGCACACTCAATCTCTTGAACTATATTCCAACCTGGGAAGAACTGGAGCGATTTACCGATCCGGCTGAGAGGTTAACATTGCCATCATTTGAAAAGAGGGTTCTAAGCTGGTCAGGGCTACCGGGAGAGGAGGGGGCATTTGATACAACTAAGGACTGGATGCCTCAAGTGCTGGAATACAGTAGCGCTTTAACTGGCTACTTTGGCAGTCAAGCAGGAGTATCTACCTTTAATGATGTGCCTCCGTTTTCATTGGCCGATGGAAGCCGTATCCCTATTCCATATCCACTTGAGATTCTTGATGCCAAATTAAGAGCGACCACTGTACTTTACTTATATGAGAAGAGCCTTGGCCTTTATAATACGTTTGTACATTTCTACCCACCAGATCAAGAAATAGACAAGTTTACTACGCAAGCCCAATTCTATACTTGGTTGGAGAACAGGTTTTTGCCAGAAAAGGCTGCTGAAGCCAAAGCGGCAGAATTGATGAAAGCTGAAAAGTTTATTCCATGGCATCATGAATTTGAGTTGTTCATCGCTGAAGTAGGTGGTATTCATGATGGTGGATTCCTTTCGAATAGTAGTGAGGCAGAAATCTTGGCTTTCGCCAATGATGTTAAGACAAAAATATTGAATACCGTCAAGGCTGAATATAATGGTATAGTTGTGGCGCATCTATACAACAATTATCAACGTCCGGGATTTGATTATTGGGATCAAATGAGTTACAGCGGCTTTGATGAAATTCACTTCGCACTTTTTCCTCCATATGATGCGCAAACCACTGGTCCATACATGGACACTCAAATAGAGCATTACACCAAGATTGTTCGAAACAGCGGTAATATTCCATGGATCGCCAGTGAAATCAGTGTTTTTGAATGGTACGTGGAAGACGGTAAGCTATTGGAACATGAAAAGGGGATGTATGAAACGGTTTTTACTAGGCTAGAAGCAGCCCCAATTCCACCAAAAGGTATTTCACCGGCAGGAGGCTATATGAAATCGACAGCTGCAAAGGAATATGTTAAAAACTACTTTGCCACTCACTAAGCCCAGCTTTAATACGATAAATAGTGTGGGTTAGTGCTTGTCAAAGCAATGACCAAGACCCCTCCTGGATGGTGGAGGGGTTTAAATTATATCAACTTGGCTTGCGCCCTAATCCATCGTTCAGGTAATTCCCCATGTGTAGCATTGGTGTAGTCTTTATAGCTACAAGGAAGGTAAGCTTTCTGGCTGTGCTTGTTGCCGAAAGTAACAAGCATCCACCACTTATCGGTCGACTTACTTTTGTAGAAAACCAGTGTGTCATCCGTGCCTTCTTGTGAAACCACATAGCGTGTATATTCACTGGATTCAAACTTGCCGCTGTCTTTTCGGTTATAGAAACCTTCTACAAAGTACCAGAGCATGGTGGCAATTACCGTAGCCGTTTTACCCTGTTGGTCGTCTAAACTTGGGCTGAAACCAGAAATGCTGATGGAGCTTAATTTCTCATTCATTCCAGCATACCAACAAAGGCGGCAAGCTTCTTCGCCAGTTAAGCCAAAGGGCTGGGCATTAGGATTTGCAGGGGCATCGGCACTGCGAATGGCGGTGATATCGAAAGTCATCATGTTGGCCATGCGCACCAGCGGTTCGGCTTCTTGGAAGTTTTCACGCAACTCACCCAATCGCATGGCTTCGAAATAGAGCTTGTCTAATACGCCCAAATGATCTTGCCCCACCAAGTAGCTCTGATGTGCCAAATGATTATAAGAGAACAGGTAATTTGGAGTGTAGGTTAGTATTTTATCTAAGAAAGTAGCATTTTCATCGCCCTTTGGTTCGAGGTCTAAAGTAGCGTCTACATTCAAAAGCGTAATCAGTTCGGGTAAAGATTCATAGGCTTGGAACTGTCCGAAACTAAGGTCATGCGATCCACCAATAATCAAAGGAAGGATTTTATGTCGGAGTAAAAACTCACAGACTTCTCTCAGTCTATCATTTGTATCTTCTAGCGTTTCACCACTTTTCAAATTACCCAAATCGGCAATTCTATAGTTTCCAGCACCTTTCTTTAGCTGAAAAAACTTTGCTCTGATTTTATCAACGCCATCACTTTCCCCTTCTGCTTCTCCAGTACCTCGGTTGTCAGTCAAACCCACAAGGGCAATATCACACTTAGTAATATCGAAATTATCGTTGCCTGAAGATTGAACAGAACGTCCTACACTGTTAGCGGGCAATTCTTCAGAAATATCTACGGGGCTAAAAAAGAGTTTGAGGTTCATTTAAATGTGGCCTAGTTCAGAAAAATTAAAGATAGGTGATTTTAGTCTATTCGGGAAAGTGGAATGAAAATGTTAGGACATAAAAAAACCGCTCATTGAGCGGTTTCTATATTTTAGGCTTGGGGTTAATTAACCACCAAAGTCATCAAATGCTACGTTTTCAGGAGGAACACCCCAGTCATCGCACATTTTGATTACCGCTGCGTTCATCATTGGAGGTCCACAGAAGTAAAACTCGATGTCTTCAGGAGAATCATGTTTGCTCAAGTATTGGTCGATCAATGCTTGATGAACAAAACCTAAGAAACCATCGCCTTCTTTGTCATTTACATCTTTCTTTTCAACCCATTTATCTTCTGGCAAAGGCTCAGAGAGTACTAGGTGAAATTGGAAATTTGGAAATTCCTTTTCAATTTTTTGGAAATCTTCTAAGTAGAAAAGCTCTCTTTTAGAACGTCCACCATACCAGTAAGATACTTTTCTTCCTGTTTTCAGGGTGTGGAATAAGTGGAATAAATGAGACCTCATTGGCGCCATACCTGCACCACCGCCAACATATAGCATTTCTGCATCTGTAGGCTTAATGAAGAATTCACCGTAAGGGCCTGAAATCGTTACTTTATCACCAGGGTTTCTAGTAAACACATAAGAAGAACAAATACCAGGGTTAACATCCATCCATTTGTTGTTTGCTCTGTCCCAAGGAGGAGTAGCAATACGAATGTTCAACATGATAATGTTTCCTTCTGCAGGGTGGTTGGCCATTGAATAGGCACGGAAGATTTCTTCTTCGTTCACCATTTTTAAACCCCAAAGCTGGAACTTATCCCAATCCGCTTTGAATTTTTCATTACCAGCTGGGTCGCTTGGATGGGGATCGATATTGATCGTTTTAAAGTCACAAACTACAGGAGGAACATCTACCTGAATATATCCACCTGCTTCAAAGTCTAGGTGTTCGCCTTCAGGCAATCTCACAACAAACTCTTTAATAAAAGTAGATACGTTGTAGTTTGAAACCACTTCGCATTCCCATTTCTTAATACCGAAAATTTCTTCAGGTATCTCAATACGCATGTCATTCTTAACCTTTACTTGGCAAGAAAGACGAACGCCTTCTTTTTGCTCAGCACGGCTAAGGTGACCAACTTCTGTTGGAAGCACATCGCCTCCTCCTTCGTTGATGGTACATTTACACATAGCGCAAGTACCACCACCACCGCAAGCGGATGGAAGAAATACTTTCTGACCAGAAAGGGTATTCAAAAGTGTACTTCCTGCGGAAGTAATAATAGGGTTCGCCTCATCACCGTTAACGATGATTTTTACATCTCCTGACTGAACAAGCTTAGATTGTGCGTAAAGCAAAATCAATACAAGCAATAGGATTACAGCCGAAAATGCGACTACCGAAGTGATAATTACTGAAGACATTAAATAATCTCTTTTAAATCAACAATTAGAAAGGCCGAAAATCGACCTCCCGTAATGGCTACAAATATATTGACTAAAGATTAAAATGGAGAAGGTTTCAGTAAAAAAACCGTGTATTTAAAAGATACTGCTTAAACGCTGATTTTTTCTCTCAATTTTTGTCCCTTTCTCAATTCTAAAATCTCGTTTTCCAATGCGCTGAGGTCTAATTCTTCCGAAATTTCGGTGTCATTGTCGAATTGCACCACAGAGATTTTCGAGTTATAAACCCATTTAGATTGAAGTAGTTTTGAAAGTTTGATTTTACCGATCACATAACTTCTATCAAAGCAGAAGAATTTTTCAGAAACAGCCTCGAACTCGTTCAGGTCAATATGCTCTGGTTTTTCGAAACTCACATAGACAGTTACAGCGTTTTCGCTACTGAAATGAACTTTGCCCTGATTGTAGTGCTTTTTGTATTCGTATTTGTAATCATAGCTCAAAGCCGAAATGTCGGAAAGTACGGCCGCGCCAGTGGGTAGACTACCAGCTCCTTTGCCTATAAATAGCTGATCGTCACAGAATTCACCGTTCAGTGTAACTGCATTAAACTCGTTATTTACATTTCTGAGGTTATGGTTCTCCTTTATAAACTGTGGTAAAACACAGGCAAATACCTCATCGTTTTTTCGCGAAGCTTGAGCAATTAGCTTAATTCTATAGCCGTGCTTTCTCGCAAACTCTAAATCGCTTGGCTGCAAATGGTCGATGCCCAAATTAGCAATCTTCTCTGGCGATACATTGATGCCAAAAGCATGCGTCAGTAATATACTCAGCTTAAATTTCGGATCGAAGCCCTTCACATCTAGGGTAGGATCACTCTCGGCAAAACCCTTTTCTTTGGCTTCTTCCAAGGCTTGGGCGTAATCTAAGCGCTCATCAAAAATCTTGGTGAGTATGTAATTGGTGGAACCATTAAAGATGCCTTTGATTTCGTTCAGTGGTTCATGCCCAAAGTATTCTTCTAAAGTTCTGATGATCGGAATACTGCCACAAACCGCACCTTCATACAAAATTCCCTTTCCGGTTTTCTGTTGTAAATCAATTAAGTATTCAAGGTTTTCAGCCACCATTTTTTTGTTGGCCGTTACCACCGACTTGCCATTTTTCAAGGCAGTCGTTACAATTTCAAGGGCAGCTTCTGCATTGTCAATGAGCTCAACAATCACATCAATCGAAGGGTCGTTAAGAATTTCTTCCTTGTTATAAGTGAAAATTCCCTCTGGAAGACTTCGTGTTTTATGGCGGTCTTTCACGCAAATTTTCACAATCTCCCCTTCAAAGTTTTTTGAATTGTTGATGGTTTGATAGAGGCCTTGTCCTACACAGCCAAAGCCAAATAGGCCTATTTTAATTGCTCTCATTACTTAAGAATGGTTTTAGTATTTCAGATATTTTTTGAGTTTCGATTAAGAAGCCGTCATGGCCATAATCGGATTGAATGATTTCGAATGTTGAATTCGGTAAATGCTCCGCTATAGTTTGCTGATCTTCTATTGGGAAAAGTATGTCGCCTTCAATACCAACGATTAAGGTTTTTGCCTTTATAAAGGACAATGCTTTTTGAACACCCCCTCTTCCGCGTCCCACATTGTGCGTGTCCATGGTTTTCCCCAAAACATAATAACTGCGTGCATCGAAACGATGACTTAGTTTTAATCCTTGGTAGCGTTGATAGCTCTCGGCCCTATAATTATCGAGTGCTTCGTTGTCATCTTTTTGACTTTGATTGAAAGTATTAGGTGTACGGTAAGACAGTAGCGCCATGGCCCTGGCCGCTTCCATTCCTTTTCTCCCTCCGTTGGCAGAATTGGAATAAAATGACTGATCTGCTTCGATGGCCATGCGTTGTGCCGCACGAATGGCCTTACCCCAAGGGCTGCTTTGTGCCGAAGTAGCGATTACGAATAGTTTATCGAAAATTGCTTCTTCAATGGCCCACTCCAGAATTTGTTGACCTCCAGTAGATCCTCCCATGGCCAAATGAATGCGCTCAATCTCCAAGTGTTTCCTCAAAAGCATATGAGCCTTTACCTGATCACGAATGGTGATATTCGGAAAGTTGGAAAGGTACCTTTCTCCTGTTTTTGGGTCGAAGTCTCTAGGGCCTGTGGTACCAGAGCAAGCGCCTAGAATATTCGCACAGACAATGAAATATTCTTCGGGGTTGATCAAGTAATTATACCCAATCAAACCGGGCCACCACTGCGTTGGATCTGCGTTTGCCGTTAGGGCATGGCAAACCCAAACCACATTGCTTTTGTCTGAATTAAGCTCGCCAAAGGTTTGGTAGGCAATCTGAATGTCATTGAGAACCTCGCCAGATTCCAGGCGGAATTCGCCTGAATGACGATAGTAGTGTAACGAATCGTTCACTTTTGTAGAAGTTTGAGTAAATGGAAATGATGTAGTCATGGCACAAGAATTTTGGATGTAGAACAGCAGGAATGGATTCTGAGAAATTCAGAATTAGGCTGTAATCAAACAACAAATGATGACATGAAGAATTGACCCTGACTTTGAGGGTATGGTATTGAGCGGACGCTTGTCCGCAAAGGATAAATAGGTTTGCATAACTGTCAAATTTATATTCTCCCGAATGCCTACTTGGCAAACGCTGGGATTAGGAATTAGCACCTTTCCTCTTCGGATGGTTGCTAGCGCTTCATAGAGCCTATCTCTCCACGCTTCTGTATAAATCGATTCTTGAAACTCGGCTGATGCCAAATCAAAAATTCTCGACTTGTGGCTGCAAACGTACAAGCCGTTTTACGAATTTCAAAATGGAAACGAAAAAAAAATAATTTATTAATCCTATTTCGACTTATGGATGATACCTTTTGACGAGAAATGTTTCTTATCATCTTTCTATCAATCCCGTATATTGCGGCCTATGTTATCCATTTCTTACGAAGTTTTTTATACCGTGGCCAGTCACTTAAGCTTTTCCAAGGCTGCGGAAATTCTTTGTATCTCACAGCCTGCTGTAAGCAAACAGATAAAAAAGCTTGAAGGAGAAATGGAAGTGCCTCTTTTTCAGCGCAAGGGCAATGCTGTGTTTTTAACGCCTCAAGGTGAAAAAATGCTGAGTTATTTGCGTGAAGCCAAACATATCCAGAAACGCATGGAGTCAGATATGGACATCATCAAAAGTCAGCTGATGGCCAAAGGTGAACTGAGGATAGGGGCCAGTACCACGCTGTCACTGTATGTGTTACCTAAAGTGCTTTCTTCGTTCAGAAAAAAATGGCCATTGGTGAGAATCACTTTGGTCAATCGAAATACGGAGAACATTCTGAAGGCGCTGATCAATGAGGAAATTGATTTGGCGGTAGTAGAAGATAAACATGAAGCGAGCGGGCTTCATTACGACTTCTTTATGGCGGATAAAATCATTCCGATTTGTTCCACACATAGCCCTTATGCTGGGCGTGAAATTTCGATGAAAGAGCTAAAGGAAATTCCTTTGGCGCTACGCGAAGTGGGTTCAGGAACACTGTCTGCTTGGTCTAGAAAAATGACGCAGTTGAATGTTAAGTCATCCGACTTGAACATAAAAGTCCGATTGGGGGGCACCGAAGTACTTAAGAATTTTTTGGTGGAAGATACCGCTGTGGGTTTTCTTTCGCCTTTGGCGGTAAAACGCGAAGTGGCTTTGGGTTTACTAACCGAAGTAAATATTCCGGGCTTGGCGGTAGAACGAAGTTTCAATTTTGTGACAAGAACAGGTGAAACCATGACGGATGTAACCAAGGCTTTTATCAAAGAAGCCAAGCTTATGTATAACCTATAGTTATAGCGGGTTACTTTTAATCATTTGATTGGTTATGATTAGTGATGCACTTTTGCATCATGAACTTCACCAAAACACAAACATCGCTCGCCAGTCATTTGGAATGCTCCAAATGTAAAAAATCATACTC
>CAXBPM010000137.1:0-7879 GCA_963977345.1 uncultured Roseivirga sp. | reverse complement strand
AAATCAGCCATTTTACTGGGTGTGTAACAATCAGAAGAAAATTGGTTTAGAAGTGTATGATGTGCTAATGAGGCATGTGAGTTTTATACAAGAACTTGAAAACCCACAAATCATGGTAGTTGTGGCCTCACCGAATGGTAAAGCACAGATCAGAAAGCGATTAGCGGACTATGAAAAACAGGCTGTTACCGACTTTTGGTTTTTCCTTTGACAGGATGACCAATGTTTCGGGCAATGAAAAAATGAAAATCTAGTTAGATCAATGGCTTTGGATAATAATCTCATTATTTTCACTCACAATTTCCGACAGCCTAACAGAATGTCGCTTTAAAAATGAATATGGAATACCTCACCGATTTAATTCAAATTTTAGTCCCAGCAGGTTTAGTGCTTTATGCTGTGTACTTAATCGTCAGAAGTTTTCTGCAAAAACAGTTCGATGCTCAGCTGATTGGACTCAAAATGAAGACTACCGATACGGTTTTACCCATTCGACTTCAAGCCTACGAACGCACTTGTTTGTTACTGGAGCGCATTTCACCTAATAACATGTTGCTTCGCTTGAGCAACCCAGGCATCAATGCTTTCGAGTTCCAGCATTTATTGTTGAATGAAATTGGGGAAGAACTAAACCATAACCTCTCTCAGCAGGTTTACATGAGTGATGAGGCGTGGAAGCGAGTAAGAGATACGGTGAACATTATCATTGCGGTTGTTCAAGATGCTTCCCAAGAAATGAAGGCCGAAAACAATGCCATTGATTTATCGCAGGCAATTTTTGATAAAATGATGAAATTAGAGAGTGATCCCGTGGGCGATACACTCTCTTTTGTGAAAAGTGAAATAAGACAAGTTTTTTGATCGTGTATGAGTAAGGAGAAAGATTTAAACGAAAGAGAAGAGCGATTTTTTGGCAAAATGAAGGCCAAAGCGGGCAAGATTGTGAATGATCGGGTAAAGCTGAAAGAGCTATTGGCTGATACGCAAAAAAAGATGGAGTCTAGCAGCAGTGACGACTCTTTGAAAGATAAAATCGTTGAATTTCTATCCCTGATTATGCGCATGATTTCAAGCTATATCAAAGGCGTTTATACCGAAACCCCTTGGCAAACCATTGTTATGTTTGTGGGTGGTTTAATTTACTTCATTACCCCAATCGATGCGATTCCCGATTTTATTCCAGTAGTGGGACTTATAGATGATGCTACCGTTCTGGTTTGGCTAGGAAAAAGCTTTAGAGAAGACGTTTCTCGCTTTAAAAAATGGGAAGACGCGAACGATTCTGAATAAGCCTGGGTTTCCATATTGTCATCCAAAAATCATGACTTATGGAAGCTGTTATTACCAACGAATTACTTGAAAATGCCTTGAGCTTTGAGCAATATTTAAGCTTGCTCAGTGGCTTATTAATGGAAGAAAAAACGACTGGAGAAAACCAGTCGGAGGCCATGCTTAATTATGCGCGAATGAACGACAAGCGCATGAAGAAATGGGCGAAAATTGGAAAGCTAAACCCGGAAACTCAAGAGCGCCTGCTCAACATTACTTCTCCACTCACATTATTAGTAATAACCGAGGGCTGGTGTGGCGATGCGGCTCAAAATTTGCCCTTTATCTACAAAATGACGCAGCTGAATCCACTTTTAGAAATGAAGGTGATTTTGCGCGATGAGCACCCAGAAGTGATTGATGAATTTCTTACCGATGGCGGTCGCTCAATCCCGAAAGTTATTGCAGTGAATCCTGAGGATTTAACCGTATTAGGCGATTGGGGGCCAAGACCTATCGTAATTCAGAACGAATTTTTAGAAAATAAGAAGACGCAAGAGCGTACTTCGGATGAATTTGCTGTGTATTTGCATTTGTGGTACGCTCAAGATAAAGGCATAACTCTACAGAATGAATTTTTGGCTAAATTAGAGTTATGGAACAAAAAACAGCAATCGTTGCCGGTGCAAGCGGACTGATTGGCCGGTCACTCACTCAGAATTTATTGAACAGTAACCAGTATGCTAAGGTCATAGCGCTGGTTAGAAAACCCTTGGGGATTTCGCATGAGAAATATGCCGAACTCAACATTGATTTCGATCAGCTAGAAAGTATGGAGGACTTCCCGAAAGCAGATGATGTTTTCTGCTGCTTGGGAACGACCATAAAAAAAGCGGGGTCGAAGGAAGCTTTTTATAAAGTGGATTTCACCTACCCTTACAGTTTGGCAGAAAGGGCATTAAAGTCTGGTGCCGAAAGGTATTTCTTAGTGTCTGCCATGGGCTCAGATAAGAACTCAAATTATTTTTACAATCGAGTGAAAGGTGAGTTAGAAGACAAACTCTCATTTCTCGCTTACCGAACCATCTACATTTTTAAGCCGAGTTTGCTCCGTGGCAATCGCAGCGAAAGCCGTCCAGGAGAAAAGTTTGCGCAGCTCATTACCCGCATCATTCCTTTTGTTGGCCCATGGAAAAAGTACCGCCCTATCCATGCCGATAAAGTAGCGGACGCCATGATGAAAGTAGCCCAGCAGCACGATAAAGGCTGCTATTATTACCAGTCAGAAATTATGCAGAAGATGTGATGAGCAGTAGTTTAGGAGTTTTGAAGCTAGGGAAGTCTTGGCCTTTCTATGTGACCTTGTTCTGTACACTGGTTTTATGGGCAGCCGCTTTTGGTATCTATGATGATACTATAGATTTACAGCTTTATGACACTTACTTTGTCATGAGTTCAATTTCATTTGGGCTTATAATGGCCTTGATCATAAGTCTGGTTTTAGTAACGATATATCAGGTGATTCATAAATTCAAACCATTGGTGTCCGCCATTTTCATACTCGTTGTGGCGGCTTTTTCCATTATTCGAATCGTTCAAGTTTCGAAATCATTAGAGTTTTTTGTGAGCGAATCAAAAGAACTATACGTTTCAGATAATCCGATTTTTCAATACCTGAATTATGCTCTAATCCCCCTTTTTGTACTGCTCTTGATTAACCTATTCATTGTTGTGAAAAGGGTTTTTCTTCAAAAGAAAAATTAATGGTATGCGATTTCTACTTGACTATACCTCAGTCCCATCGGGACGGCACTTTTGTAGAATAAAGGATTTTAATAATGATGTTTAGAGCTCCATAGGAGCGGCCCGATTAAAACGATATGCAATTATTGTCGCAATACCACCGTAGGCCAAATATATCAATACAATGCTGGTATTGGCAAATTCAGGGTACCAGCTTTCCCATAGTTCCATTTCAAAAGCAGGGTCAGGAAGGTGCTGGTGAAGCATCATTAAGGGAAGAGATAAAAGCCCAAGAATCAATAATGGCTTGGTTTTCATTTCGCGCAGCTCATACATGATCCAAGTGGCAATAAAAGGAAATCCGAGATAGATAATACGCGTCATATCGCCCCCCGCCAAAATACCGAAAGCCAGATAGGTCAGCGTGAAAAGCAAAAGCACATTTCGGGTATTGTCGTAACGATTGGTCAGCGCATATTTTCTTCCAGCCAAGTACAAAGCAGGGCCAAAAGCCACGAACATGGCCACCAACCAGCGCACAATTTCAAAAGGGTGGAGGATGGTTTCTTTGGCATGGTAAAGCAAGGTGATGATGGCTCCCTTTCCTTCTTCTATGGGAGGGAAATAATGAGCAATAGAGAACTTGGCAATCAAAGAAAGCGCAACTGCTGAAACTAACAATGGTATTGGGTAATAGCCTTCTTCCGTTTTTCGGTCGTGCCAAATGCCATAAGCTGTGAGTATGATCACTAAGGCCAAGAACGATTCTTTTTGAGCGGTGGCTAGCGGTGCCAAAATCAGTAACCACACGAATTTTCTTTTCAGAATAATGAGTAATAGCAAGGCCTGAAAAAGGTAGAGCGGAAGATCAACGGTAACGGGATCGAAGGCATTCAGGCGAATGATGCCCGTCCAATGGAAGAGCAGCCAAAAAAAGCCAGCGATAAACCATTTTAGCTCAAAACCCATTTGGCGCCAAAGCGCGAATAATGCCGTTATTGAAGCCAAAGTGAAAAATAAATTCACCCATTGAAAATCTTGAATCATATCCCCAGAGTCGATTTGGGCAGCCAACCAGGGTACTAAAATTCGTCCGTTAAAAGGAAAAGGAACTTGGTAATTTTCTTCTAAACCCACAAAATAGTGGTAAATATGCGTGTAGTCGTTTCCGTCAAAAGCAGGCGCTAAACCATAAGTGATGGGCGCTTGTGTGTTTTTATAGAAAAGGAAGGCAGCCACAGTAATGCTTAAAAAAATGGCCAGCCAAAATAACCTAATTCGCATAGTTTGAAATTTAACTAAATTACTTGAATCCTATTTTATTAATGGGGTTTTTTGCATTGATATGATCGCAGTGATACAACATGTTTCCGAGTCATCGGTAACCATAGACGGCCAAGTGAAGGCTGCTATTGGAAGAGGTTTAATGATTCTAATTGGCATAGAAGAAGCCGATAATAATGAAGATATTGAATGGCTCAGCCGTAAAATAGTGAACATGCGCATTTTCGAGGATGAAGAGGGCGTAATGAATAAAAGCGTGATCGATGTAGATGGAGAAGCCTTGGTGATTAGTCAGTTTACCCTCCAGGCCAGCACTAAAAAGGGCAATCGACCATCTTACCTTAAAGCGGCCAAACCAGATGTAGCCATTCCTCTATACGAGTCGTTTAAGGAGCAATTGGCAATGGATTTAGGAAAACCCATTGGCGCTGGTGAGTTTGGTGCAGATATGAAAGTGGCCTTGGTAAACGATGGTCCAGTAACCATAATAATTGATACTAAAGACAAAAAATAATGACTGAGCAATCGAAAGGAATTACTGCCGTTCAAAAGGAAGTTGACAATTGGATCAAAGAGTTTGGCGTTCGCTATTTTAATGAGCTCACCAATATGGCACAATTGACAGAGGAAGTGGGGGAGGTTGCTCGAATTATTGCACGCAGGTACGGAGAACAGTCTGAAAAAGAGTCGGATAAGAATAAGGACTTGGGCGAAGAATTGGCAGATGTAATGTTTGTGGTGGTCTGTTTGGCCAATCAAACTGGAACTGATTTACAAGCCGCTTGGGATTTGAAAATGACCAAGAAGACAGAAAGAGATAAAGACAGACATAAAAACAACGAGAAATTAAATCCGTAATGCTTTGAACAATCAATGTGGGAATGAGGTTGAACTTTTTGTGAGTTACGGGTGTCAATAGGTTAAATTTTTAACAGTTTTAAGTACCTTTTTTTAATTAAACCCACTATTGAGTTATGATCATTTTACAGATTTTAGGTGTAATTCTGCTGGCCTTTATTTTGCTGAATGTGATACTCTATTTTGTAGAGCCCAGCCTTATTGCGGTAACATTCTCATTGGTACTGCGTGTTTTTAAAAAGAACCCACCGATCGTTGATTTAGATAAATTCTTTCCCGATCACCAACTGTTAAAAGACAATTGGAAGGTTATTCAAGAGGAACTTATTGAAGTGTTGAAGAATGAAAACAACATTCCTAAGTTTCATGAAGTAGACAAAATTCAAAGATTCGTTTCGGATAAGGACAATGCTGCGTGGAGGGTTTTTATGTTTAAGGCCTATGATAACTGGCAGGCAGCGAATTGCGAAAAAGCCCCAAAAACTGCAGCGTTATTAAAGCAAATCCCCGGCATTACGACCGCTATGTTTTCCATTATTGGTCCAAGAAAACACATTCCGCCACACAATGGGTTTTATAAAGGCGTTTGGCGCTACCATTTGGGCTTGGTTATTCCTAAGGAAGGAGAATGTTATATCATTGATGGCGGGCAGCGCTACGACTGGAAAGAAGGTGAGGATGTGTTGTTCGATGATACCTTCCAACACGCAGTTTGGAATAAAACCAATGAAACCAGAGTGGTCTTGTTTTGTGATGTATTCCGTGATGACTTACCGAAGATTTTCCAACCCATCAACCGTTGGGTATATGGCTTAAGGGAAAGAAGTAACAGGCTCAAGAATGTACTAAAGAACGCAGAAGTTCAAGTTGATCTTGATCCTGAAGAAATTGAAAAACCTTTGGCCAAGCAGGCCTAGTCGGTTTTTATACTGTGAGTTCTGAACCGATTAACTTCGGAACAACATTGAACTCGTTCAACCTTGCACAATACTCGATATCTTCTCTTACATTGAATTTAGAAAGCCTGGCCGCGTGATTACTTCTGTTGATGTAATAAGCAAGATCGGTAGCCATGGATTGGTATAAGAAAAAAGCACATAATGCTGAATCGCTTTCGAATTCAGCATTTTGCTTTAATGCATTACAAACCGCTCCGGCAAACAGCGTATCCTCCAAATTATACCTTCCTTTCCAACCTGCACAAAAAAGCAGCACATCGTTTTCTGATTTCATCAGGTGACTAACCAAAGCATTGAGGTTAAGAAAAGAACCAATGACTACTTCTTTCGCATTTCTTGAAAGCTCAATAGCATGTGTGCCATTGGTAGTGGTGGTGGCTACTTTTTTGCCTTTTAATTCAGGTTTCATGTAGTCGAATGGAGAGTTACCGATATGGAATTGCTCAACTTTCTCTCCACCACGTTCACCCGCCATGATATAGCCTTGTTGGCCCAGTGCCTCACATTCTTCAATGGTGGCAACAGGCGTGATAGATTGTATACCCGAACCCAATCCGGCCACCATACACGAAGTAGCCCTGAGGATATCAATGACTACTACGGTTTTATTTTCAACCTCAAATTGATGGATAAGGTCAGGGGTATAACAAACGTCTAATTTCATGTATGGGGGCTAAATGGAGCTGCAATTAAGCTTTATAAAAGGGAAGTTTAATGACTTCGGCTTTAAGCTTTCTATTTCTTACCGCTACAAAGATTTCAGTTCCTACTTTTGAATTTTCTAAGGTTACATAACCCAATCCAACTCCGTAACCTAATGAAGGTGACATGGTGCCAGAAGTTACTTCTCCTATGTTATTTTCGTTGGCATCTTCCAGTGCATAGTGGCTTCTTGGAATACCTTTTTCAATCATTTTGAAAGCAACAAGTTTACGACTGATCCCCGCTTCTTTTTGCGCTTGAAGGTTTTTAGAATTGGTGAATTCTTTGGTGAATTTAGTTACCCAACCTAATCCAGCTTCTAATGGAGAAGTTTCGTCAGTAATGTCGTTTCCGTAAAGGCAATAGCCCATTTCTAAACGTAGTGTATCTCTAGCGCCTAAGCCAATCGGCTTAATGTCAAGAGCTGCGCCTGCTTCGAAAATGGCTTTCCATACTTGCTCGGCATATTGGTTGTTTACATAAAGCTCGAAACCTCCAGCGCCAGTATAACCAGTAGCTGAAATGATTACGTGCTCCACGCCTGCAAGAGGCCCAACAACGAAGTTGTAAAATTTAATGTCAGAAAGGTTTACTGAAGTAAGTGATTGAAGTGCTTCAATGGCTTTAGGGCCTTGAACAGCAAAAAGTGAATGACTGTCCGATACGTTCTTCATGATCGCGCCTTTTGTATTGTACTTGCTGATCCAGTTCCAATCTTTTTCGATATTGGAAGCATTCACTACCAGCATATACTTCTCATCCTTGAATTTGTAGACTAAAAGATCATCAACAACACCACCATCTTCATTTGGCAAGTAAGAGTATTGCGCTTGGCCATCTACTAGCTTAGAGGCATCGTTACTCGTTACACGCTGAATAAGATCTAGTGCTTCTGGGCCTTCTAAAACAAATTCACCCATATGAGAAACGTCAAAAACGCCAACGCCATTTCTCACAGTGTTGTGTTCCTCTAAATCAGATGAATAACGAACAGGCATGTTATAACCTGCAAAGGGTACCATTTTAGCTCCAAGCTTTTCGTGGATATCGTTAAGGGCGACTTT
>CAXBPM010000136.1:0-7886 GCA_963977345.1 uncultured Roseivirga sp. | reverse complement strand
ATAATTTTGTCTTAAACAGAAATTAACCTTGACTTTTAACACAGTTCATTGCGAGGCACGAAGCAATCTTAACTTAGCACTTCTCAGCACAAAGTCTTTGCGTAACTCCGGGCTCTTTGCGGGTAGAACTGTCAGTCAGTTTCATAACCTCTATTGCAAAATCAATCTATTACTTATAACTTTGTATAACATACAATGTATAACTAATGAAAAACAAGGGGCTTGGTGAGTTCGAAGAGTTGGTGCTTTTGGCGGTCTGTATTTTAAAAGGGGAGGCCTATGGTATTAATGTAAAACAGGAAGTAGAAAAGCACAGCGGTCGCTCCATACTTTTGGGGGCGGTGCACATTACCCTCTACCGTTTGCAGGACAAAGGTTTGCTCAAATCTGAAATGGGCGGAAACACAGAAAAACGAGGCGACAGGCGAAAACGCCTTTTTGAAGTCACTCATTCGGGCATGCGCCAATTGGAGGCCGCTCAAGATGTTCGCCAAAAAATGTGGCAATTGATTCCGCAACTTAATGCAGGTCACTAATGCCTAAGAAGAAATTCAACACGCCTAAACTCGCCAATTGGTTGGCGGCTAAGTGCATCAATAAAATGTACTTAGAAGAGTTTTTAGGGGACTTACAAGAAATTTACGAAGACAGAATGCTGGTCAAAGGCAAGCGGTATGCGCGGTTCATGTATTGGATCGATGCCCTCCATTTGCTTATAGGATTCTCTTCTTTTTCACTTTTCAAAACTCAAAGTAATAACACCATGATGATCAAAAACATGTTTAAAATTGCCTGGCGGAATGCCATCAGGCAAAAGCAATTTACCGTGCTCAATCTGCTCGGTTTAATGATCGGAATCAGTATTTCGCTCACGATTGGTCTTTTCATTCACCATGAAACTACCTACGACACATTTCTACCCGAGATAGATCGGGTGTACCGTGTTAACCAACCCAACATATGGTCTGATTGGACCACCCAAATGTCGAACACTGGGCCCAATGTGGCCGTGGCTTTGCGAGATGAAGTGCCGGAATTCGAGGAAGTCACACGAATGATGTTCCTAGGCTCACAAATCACCAATTATAAAGCCGAGGCTAAAAAGGACAAGTCCTTTGAAGAAAGTGCCTTCTTCGCTGTGGAAAACAACTTTTTCGAAGTTTTTCCTTTTGAGTTTTCAGAAGGAAACCCAAAAACAGCCATTGAAGCACCCAATAGTATGGTAATAACTCAAAGCACTGCCGAGCGCTATTTTGGTTATGAAAGTGCCATAGGAAAAACGCTTGAAGTAAAACAATGGGATAATACCTGGCAAAGCTTTGTGGTGACGGGGGTTTTGGTGGATGTACCAAGTAAATCTCACCTACAGTTTGATGTTTTAGTGTCGCTGAACAGCTACCAAGCCCAAATGGACCGTGATGGCTGGAAATGGATTTGGACGGCTTTTGCTACTTATGTAAAGGTAAATGACCGTACGAATATGGCTGTCTTGAGCGATAAGATTCAGGCCATCCCCCCTAAATATGCACCAGCAACCACGGAACGAATTTTCAACCAGAGCTTTGAAGAGTTCACGGCTGGTAATCCTTGGAAACTGACCTTACAGCCTGTGAAAGAGATTTATTTATCGGAAGACCCTCCTTATAATGCATTTGGCCCTGTCGGTAATCCGCAGTTCGTTAAAGTGTTTATGGCCATTGGGATTCTGGTCTTGGTGCTTTCCTGCATCAACTTTATGAACCTTTCTACGGCCCGTTCTTCCAATCGTGCTAAGGAGGTAGGCATCAGAAAAGTGCTGGGTTCCGAAAGGAGTACTTTGATTAAGCAATTCATCTTTGAGTCTACCTTGTTTGTAGCGGTAAGCACCGTGGCGGCACTCTTTATTGTCAATTCATCTTTGGACTGGTTCAATGCCATTTCGGGGAAAGAGTTATTGCTTAAGCCTTATTTAAGCCAACCCGCTTTTATTGCGGTGCTACTGGTTTTCGTTTTACTCTTGGGTTTTATTGCAGGAAGTTATCCAGCTTTCTACCTGTCTTCCTTCAAACCGATTCAGGTATTGAAAGGTAAAATGAGTGCAGGCTTTAAAGGGAAAGGCATACGAAATGGTTTGGTGGTTTTTCAATTCACCATTTCCATGACGCTGATTATTTGCACCTTCTTTGTTCAGAAACAGCTGAATTATACTTCCAATTTAGATTTGGGTTTTGCCAAAGAGAATGTTTTACAAATCGGCAATATTGAGCAAATGGGCTTCGATACCGAACGCCTAAAGACTGAGTTAGCCACTATGCCAGCCTTTACCAAAGTAGGGAAATCCTTTGGTGTACCGCCTTATGTTGATTCGGGTGATCGGTATAGATCTACGGAACCAGAAGCGCCAGTGGTGGCTTTGAGCAACTTACGTGTAGAAGCGGATTATCTGGATGTGCTAGGATTAGAGTTTTTGGCAGGCCGTAACTTCGATCAAGCATTGACCACCGATAAATACAAAGTGATTCTGAATGAAGAAGCTGTGAAAGTATTGGGTTGGGGAGGAGATGATCCGACTAGTGCCGTAGGTCAATTTGTGGCTTTGGCATCGGGCAGCGAGGATAAATTCGAAGTCATTGGTGTGGTGAAGGATTTCAATTTTGCCAGTGTACGTCAAGAAATTGCGCCCCTAATTTTCATCAACATTGATAACAACAAGGTGTGGGATTATGGTGCTGGCCTTTCTTTTTATTCCATGCGTTTGAATCCTCAAGTTGTCACCAGTCCTGAAGATTTACAAGCCGTACTCGACAAAGTAGAAGCGAGAATTAAGGAAGTGGACGCTACTATTCCTTTCAAATACAGTTTTCTGGACCAAGACTTTGAGAATACATTTCAGGAGGAAAACCGAATGAGTTTAGTGCTCAATATTTTCACTGTCATGGCCTTAATCATCGCCTGCTTGGGACTATTCGGTTTAGCTGCTTTCTCTGCCGAACAAAGGTTGAAAGAGCTTGGCATCCGCAAAGTTTTGGGTGCGAGAATTTCAGAATTAGTGCTGCTGTTTTCTTCTGAGTTCACCAAACTATTTTTGATTGCCATGCTCTTAGCATCACCTATTGCTTACTTTTTAGTAGACCAATGGCTGAGTGATTTTGCTAATCGCACTCCGATCCATATTTGGGTGTTTGCGGTATCCACGTTAGGCACTTTGGCCATCGCCATTGCAACGATAAGTTATCAGTCGCTTAGGGCTGCCCATAAAAACCCTGTGGATACGCTGAGGAGTGAGTAATCAGAAGGAGCATTTTTATGACTAAGTAATTGGCAGATGCAGTTTTAGAATCCATAGTGGCCAATTATACTTATTGACCACGGTGGATTTACCTTTTCACTAGCACTTTTATTTTCATTACAGAGGCCTTACCTTGTAGAGTGAGCACGTCTATTTTTTGACTGACACTAGGTCTGCCCATCAATTGTGGGAAGATGTTTTTTAACTGATTTACGATGAAAAAATTTGGTTGGTTTATCATAGTCTTCTTTGCCATAGGTGTTGGCTTGTACCCTTTGGGCTACATATTCACAGAAAATCTAGAGCAATTCGGTCTGCTTTCCCAAAAGTCAGAAGCTGTTAAATCCGGTCAATTATGGAGGGTGTTGTTCAATATCCACATTTATCTTGGGGGATTTTCTTTGTTGATAGGCTGGTCTCAATTCATGAAGAAATTCAGGAATAAGTACCTCAATTTTCATAGAAATCTGGGTAAAGTATATGTGATCGCTGTATTGATAAGTGGTTTAACAGGGCTTTATATCGCTTTCTATGCTGAAGGGGGGTGGGTTTCGAAACTGGGCTTTATAGGCTTGGCTTGTGCTTGGTTGTATACTACTGTTATGGGGTATAGGACGATACGAAAAGGGGTGGTTTCCCTTCATGAAAAATGGATGATCAGGAGCTATGCAGTTACTTTTGCTGCAGTTACGCTTCGCATTTGGTTGCCAATGTTTCAAGTAGGTTTTGGAATGGACTTTATCTCAGCTTATGTAATCATCGCTTGGCTTTGCTGGGTGCCTAATTTGCTTTGGGCTGAATGGAGAATACGTAGTCTAAAGCTCTAATTTTCCGGAAGCAGCTTTATCTAAAAACCAAATCAGCTCACCATGGGTAGGCTTTATATAGGCCGCTGGGTAGCGTTCGCAGTTACCCGTTATATTTAGGATCTCATTTACTTTTTCAGCTTTGGCTTCACCCGTCACCAAAAAGCAAACTTCTTTGGCGTTGTTGATTACCGAACCAGAAAGCGTAATTCTTTTCTGACCAGAGATTGGGTGCTCAGCTACTTCGCACACCTTTGAGGAAGTGATCAATTCCATCTGATGAGGGAATATTGAAGCGGTGTGGCCGTCCTCTCCTAAACCAAGCATTACCAAATCGAATTGTGGTAAGCCGTTGATTGAAGGCAAGTTTTCTGTGATCAATTGGCTGTAGCGTATGGCCTCTTCATTTGGAGTGTTTTCTCCCAAAACACGATGAATGTTTTCTTCTGAGATTTTTATGTGCTGAAAAAGGTACTCATGTGTCATCCCATAATTACTTTCACCCGAAGTAGGGGGCACACATCGTTCATCTCCCCAATAGAAATGAAATTTAGCCCAATCAATTTTGTCTAAATATTTCTGAACTAGAATTTCAAATAAGATTTTAGGTGTGGAACCTCCAGAAAGCGCAATGTTCAAGCGATTGACATTGAGCTGTTTCTCACAGAGATAATCGGCAAAGGCTTTTGCTGTGGCTTCAGAGTTTTTGAAAGTGTTTATTTCCATTGAAATATAGACCTAATCGTTTTTCATTGTGGTAATTTCCATGGCGGCTGAAGCTATTTTCAATTTGCCATTACTGGCCTTAATGGCTTCTAGAATTTGAACGTAGAGGATGTCTTTTGTGCTTCTACGCATTTTATAATTTACAATATACCGTAGGGTGAAAGTCATCCAGCTTTCATCAAACGACATACTCACCATAGGTTTGATTTGTGCATTTTCTACATAAAGATTTTGAGTCATTAGATTCCATGCCTCTTGAGAGTTTTTAGTGAAATCACCTAATGACTCTTCCATAATAGCAAGAAAAGTGGCTTTTGCATATTTGTAATCCGATTCTGTTTTGAGTGGGATTTTCATTTCATCCCATAAGAAAGGAAAATCAGCAGAATAGTTGAAAACAGGCTCTTTGAATACAAAGCTGTTCGAAATCCTTACAATCCTACCATTATACAAGTCACCATTTACCCATTGCCCAACTTCCATAAGGGTGGTGCGCAAAACGCCAATGTCCATCACATCACCTTTAATCCCTCCAAGCTGAACACGGTCACCTGTTTTATAGAAGTTTCCGAATACGATGGCCAACCAACCCGCCACGCTGGTGATTACTTCCTGCAAGGCAAAGGCAATTCCCGCGCCTGCAACCCCCAAAGCAACCCCAAAGCCGCCCAAACGATCGCTGTATACGGTCGTAAACAGAATGATGGTCAGGAAATAGCCTATGAAACTGGTTAGTTTTTTGGTTCTGTGACGATTATCGGCTGCTTTTATTTTTCCAATGAACTTGTTTTGGATAAACTTGATGAGGATCCAAATGACAGTAATCCCTATGAAAATGAGCACCAAATTACTAATGGTGGGGTTGTTCATGACTTCTTTAATACTCTCTTCCATAAGGGCTAATGATATGCTTTGTGAAAATACTGAAAGTCTGCGAATAATGATGGTATTGACTAAAATGCTTTAACCAGAAATTGACATCATCTATTCTTTATCTGACCTTCAATTTCTTCTGAGATCTTGTCTACACTGTTTTCAGCATCGATTATGATTGCGGTTTTCGGTGTTTCAAGAACCACTAGCTGTGATTGAAGCAATAAATGTTGCAACCGTAGAGGTTTTCTGTCTGCCAAACGTCTTAATGCCTCTTCTTCTGAAATCTTCAAAAATATAAGGTCAATATTTAGCCGTTGCGAAAGGTAATCTCGATATGCTGCTTTTAGTGCCGAACAAGCCAAAATAAACTCAGACCTGTGGGCATTAAGTATGTGTTCTACTATAGAGGCGAGCCAAGTCCAATTGTCATCATCATTTAACGGAATTCCACTGCTCATTTTCCTGATATTCTCCTTGGTTTGAAAGTCATCAGCATCGAGAAAAGGGATGTGTAAAGACTTAGATAGGGCTTCTCCAATAGTGGTTTTTCCAGCCCCTGAAATACCCATGATCACGATTAATCTCTTCATTTTAGCCTCTAAAATTACCGAATATCAGAAAAATATGGGTAGCTCGTTACCTTTGGTTTTATTAAAGATGTATAAATCATTTTTATGCTATAAATTAAGGGTAGTGAAGAGCCTCTTTGTCGCCATATTGATTTTCGGTTGTCTATCCACCAATGCCCAAGGCGTTGGTGATCCCTCTTATATTCGGAGTGTCTTTTTTAGAGGGGGGAGTTCATATGTTAATTCACAGGAATCTAAACAGTTACTGGCCTTTCTTGACTCCATTCCGAACGTTCATAATTTCCTGATTACAGTGCATAGTCACACAGATGATGTAGGCGGAAGCGAATACAATGAGTTGCTTTCCGAAGCGCGAAGCCAATCTGTGATAAAACTGCTTTTGGAAAATAAAAACATCAAAAAGGAGTCCATTGAAATTAAGGATTTTGGCCTTTTTAACCCCACCTACGACAACTCCACCAATTACGGAAGGCGTATGAATAGGAGGGTAGACATCATTTTTTGGCTCACCATTTAGCTAGGCTCTCTATCTGTACTCTGGATTTTCAAAGCCCCATCGGTTGCCATTGTCCCAATCTTTTCTAGAATTGCCATAGGCTGAATAACCACCGGCTTCTTTTAGCATTTTGCCCAAATGCATAAGGTTATAAGTCATAAAAGTGGTGTTTCTGTTGGTGAAATCATTTTGGCTGGCATTTGACTCTTTGTCTAAATAACTCGGCCCAGGACCTATTTCGCCCAACCATCCGCAATCTGATTGAGGAGCTACGGAATATCCAATGTGTTGCAGAGCGTAAAGAATTGACATGGCATTGTGCTTCACACCATCTTCATTTCCCGTAATTACACAACCACCCACTTTTCCGTAAAAAAGGTATTGACCTTTGTCGTTTTGCATGCCACTCATGGCGTAAAGTCGTTCAATCAATTTTTGAGCTACCGATGATTTTTCACCTAGCCAAATGGGTGTGCCTACAATAAGGATATCAGCGTCTAAAACCCGTTTTACCAGTTCAGGCCATTCGTCTTTTTCCCAACCATGCTCGGTCATATCAGGATAAACACCCAAAGCTACTTCATGGTCCACCAATCGCATATGGTCCACCGAGACTCCTTCTTTTTCCATAATGTCCATGGAGACTTTCATGAGTCCATCGGTATGACTTACATCAGGTGATTTTTTAAGGGTACAATTGATATATAATGCCTTTAGCGATTTGAAATCTATATTGTTCATAATGTGTTTTGTTTTTTGTAAACAGTTTAAACCTATTCGTTAGAATAAGCCAAGTCGATGAGCATAAGGAGGTCGGCTGAGGGACCTATTGATCAATTTGATTCAAGAAAGCGAACCAATGATGGATGTACCTTGCGAAGTATAGACAAAAAGGTGACTCAAAGTAGGTTTTCAACCAAAACATGCTGTACAAGACTCTTCCTAATCAAGCCACCTCTATGATGTAGTGTATTATAGGGAGTCAATGAATTTCTTCACTGCTTCTTTTGACTCACCCGTTTTTTCCTGAATTCTGCCAAGAAGTTCATCTTCCTGACCTTCAGCATAGGTCAAATCATCATCGGTAAGGCTGCCATATTTTTGCTTCACTTTACCTTTAAGTT
>CAXBPM010000135.1:0-7901 GCA_963977345.1 uncultured Roseivirga sp. | reverse complement strand
CCAGACATTAGTCGAGTATATAGGCCGTGGTTCTCTAAAGTACTTTGAATGGCCATTGCGTTAATTACTGTGGCTAACATTCCCATATAGTCGCCTTGAACTCTGTCGATACCTGACGCTTCGGCTTGAACCCCTCTATATATATTTCCGCCTCCAATAACGATCGCTACTTCAACTCCGCTTTCGTGGATTTCCTTTATTTGTTCAGCGTATTCGTTTATTCGTATAGGGTCAATACCGTATTGTTGGTTGCCCATTAAGGCTTCTCCGCTAAGTTTTAGAAGAATTCTTTTATACTTCATCCGTGTGATTGTGTTAAAATTTTATCAGAATTTGATTTTTTTCTACGCTGTTACCTTTTTCAACTTCAATAGACTGGATAGTCCCTGTGCCTGGAGATTTCAAAACATTTTCCATTTTCATGGCCTCCAAGATCATCAGTTGATCTCCCTTTTTTACTTCTTGCCCAACTTCAACAAGTATATCGTGAATTAGACCAGGCATTGGAGCTTTTACTTCTTTTAAAACGGAACTACTCAAGTTGGTAATCCCCATCTTCTTTAGAAGTTGATCCATTTTATCCTTAACAGAGATAGTATATATCTGATTGTTGATTTTTATTTCAACAAGCTTACTTTCTTTATCGAAGCCTATAACCTCGGTATTAAAAGTTTTTCCGTCTTTTGTGATCTGAAATTTACCCTTTGAGGTTTTTGATATGTTCCAATGAAAATCAGAACCGTTTAGAAGTATATTATTGTCTTTGAATTCGACTTCTGACTCGTGGTTTTCCTTAAGACTTACTTTGTACATCAGGCTAAATTAAGAGTAGGGCTCACTTTTGATTATGGTAAAACATATGAGCACCTAAATATATTGTTTTAAACCCTGCAAATATAGAGAAGTATTTTGATTAGGGATAGGCAATGTGGTCGTACTTGAAAATGATTTGGAAGAAAATAATCAATTATGCTAACCCTTATTTAAAGCCTTTAAAGGCATGTTTTAAAACTTGAGTAAAAACTCTTGATCTTTTTTTGGGATAAGTTTGAATAATATAAAAAAGGGTCTAATTTTGCATTCCCTTTCGCCAAAAGGATTATTTAAGACGGTCTTTTAGGTGATAGGAATACTAGTTGGGGGGATACCAAAGCGGCCAACTGGGACGGACTGTAAATCCGTTGACTTATGTCTTCGAAGGTTCGAATCCTTCTCCCCCCACAATAATTGAAATGTCGATTTCAAAACCCCAGAATACACGTGAGTGGTTTTGGGTTTTAATTTTGGTGTTTTTGGAGAAGCGGGTGTAGCTCAGTTGGTAGAGCGACAGCCTTCCAAGCTGTAGGTCGCAGGTTCGAACCCAGTCACCCGCTCAATACTTTGAGTTATAAAGTGCCAAGTTTAATGTTAGTCGAACTAAGAACTTCGAGCCTTAAACTTAGGAAAGCCGATGTAGCTCAGGGGTAGAGTACTTCCTTGGTAAGGAAGGGGTCACGAGTTCAAATCTCGTCATTGGCTCAATGGTAATTGATAGTTTCAATTACTTTAGGTAAGGAATTAAATTTATTGAATTTAAATATTAACTAATTTTCAAGTTATGGCTAAAGCAAACTTTGACCGTTCTAAGCCGCACGTTAATATTGGTACTATCGGTCACGTTGACCACGGTAAGACCACATTAACTGCCGCTATCACTAAAGTTTTGGCAGACTCGGGTCTTGCTGAAAACAGAGACTTCTCTTCTATTGATAATGCTCCAGAAGAGAAAGAAAGAGGTATTACTATTAACACTTCTCATGTTGAGTATCAAACTATTAATCGTCACTATGCACACGTTGACTGTCCTGGTCACGCGGATTATGTGAAGAATATGGTAACTGGTGCTGCTCAAATGGACGGTGCAATTCTTGTTGTAGCTGCGACTGATGGTCCAATGCCACAAACAAGAGAGCATATCCTTTTGGCTCGTCAGGTAGGTGTACCTTCTCTAGTAGTTTTCATGAACAAGGTTGACCTTGTTGACGATGAAGAACTTCTTGAGTTAGTAGAAATGGAAATTAGAGAACTTCTTTCTTTCTACGATTATCCAGGTGATGACATTCCTGTAATCCAAGGTTCTGCTTTGGGTGGTTTGAATGGCGAACCTGCTTGGGTAGAAAAAATCAATGAGCTTATGACTGCTGTGGATGAGTATATCCCACTTCCTGAGCGTGCTATTGATAAAGACTTCTTAATGCCTGTTGAGGACGTATTCTCGATCACTGGTCGTGGTACTGTTGCTACTGGTAGAATTGAAAGAGGTGTTACTAACACTGGTGATGCTGTTGATATCATCGGTATGGGTGCTGAAAGCCTTAAGTCTACAATTACTGGAGTAGAGATGTTCCGTAAGATTTTGGACAGAGGTGAAGCTGGTGATAACGTTGGTCTTCTTTTGAGAGGTATTGAAAAATCTCAGATCAAAAGAGGTATGATTATCTGTAAGCCAGGTTCTGTTAAGCCTCACTCTCACTTCAAAGCTGAAGTGTATGTGCTTTCAAAAGAAGAAGGTGGACGTCACACTCCATTCTTTAACAAATACCGTCCTCAGTTCTACTTAAGAACTACTGACGTAACTGGAGAAATTATGCTTCCTGCTGATATCGAAATGGTAATGCCAGGTGATAACGTAACTATCGAAGTTAACTTGATCAACGCAGTAGCGCTTGAGAAAGGTTTGAGATTTGCGATCAGAGAAGGTGGTAGAACTGTAGGTGCCGGTCAGGTAACTGAAATTCTAGACTAAACTTTCCAAGCTTATTAAATATTTCAAACGCGTTTTCGAATTATCGGAAACGCGTTTGTTTCATATAGTATTTTTATCTACATTTGCAGCCCGTTTTGGAGTTGGATTGTGAAGATGGGAATCTGAATCTCTTTTGAAAACTAATTTTTACGGTTTAGATAAAGGGGTTGATTTAGACTGAATGAGTATACACGGGTGTAGCTCAGCTGGTAGAGCAGTGGTCTCCAAAACCAAAGGTCGTGAGTTCGATTCTTACCACCCGTGCAAATAAGTAATGTAAAGCCGATGAGTAAATTGAAAACATTTGTCGCTGAATCTTATCTCGAAATGAGACATAAGGTGAGCTGGCCAAAATATTCTGAGCTACAAAGTAGTTCTGTGTTGGTGTTAGTGGCTTCTTTAATCTTTGCCCTCTTTATTGGGATCATTGATTTGGGCTTTACTAACATCATGGATTGGTTTTACACAATAGGAAGATAATTGATAGAATGGCAGAGCTGAAGTGGTATATGGTTCGGGCCGTGTCTGGTCAAGAAAGGAAGTCGAAAGAGTATTTGGAGAATGAAGTGGACAGGGAGCAATTCCAAGACCATATTCCTCAAGTATTAATTCCTTCGGAAAAGGTGTATGAAATGCGTAACGGTAAGAAACGTTCACGTGATAAAAACATGTTTCCGGGCTATATCATGGTTCAAGCAGATCTTACTAATGGTGAGGTCATTCACATGATTAAAAATATTCCTGGTATCATTGGGTTCTTAGGTCAAAAGGGGGGGGATGCTTCCAACACTCCTCCTGTTCCGTTACGACAGATTGAAGTCGACCGTATTTTAGGTAAGGTTGAGGAAATCGATGAATTTGACGAACACATTGATACACCATATATAGTTGGAGAGTCCATTAAAGTAATGGATGGACCTTTCAGTGGGTTTACAGGTACAATTGAGGAGGTTTTTGAGGAGAGAAGAAAACTTAATGTTATGGTTAAGATTTTCGGCCGAAATACCCCTGTTGAATTAAGTTACATGCAAGTCGAAAAACAAGATTAAAGATGGCTAAGGAAATATCTGGTTATCTGAAGTTGCAAGTTAAGGGAGGTCAAGCAAACCCTTCCCCTCCGGTTGGTCCAGCTTTAGGTTCGAAAGGACTTAACATCATGGAGTTTTGCAAGCAGTTCAATGGACGTTCTCAGGACAAAATGGGACAGGTTTTACCTGTATTAATTACCATTTATTCTGATAAGTCTTTTGACTTTGTGATCAAAACACCACCAGCACCGGTAATGTTAATGGAAGCATCGAAAATCAAAAAGGGTTCTAATGAATCAAACCGTATTAAAGTCGGTTCGGTAACTTGGGCTCAAGTGAAAGAGATTGCAGAAGTTAAGATGACGGATTTGAATGCTTTTACACAGGAATCTGCCATGAAGATGGTAGCAGGTACTGCAAGAAGCATGGGCATTAGAGTGACCGGTAAAGCACCTTGGGAAAACTAAAGATTTGTTGAAATGGCAAAGTTGACAAAAAAGCAGAAAGAAGCTTTAAGTAAATACGATCCACAAAAAGATTATTCTTTGACGGACGCATCATCAATTGTAAAGGAAATTTCCAATGCAAAATTTGATGCTTCGGTTGATATCGATATTCGTTTGGGAGTGGATCCGCGCAAGGCAGACCAGATGGTTAGAGGAGTGGTAGCACTTCCTCATGGCACAGGAAAAGAAGTGAAAGTATTAGTGTTGTGTTCTCCTGACAAAGAGCAGGAAGCAAGAGACGCTGGTGCAGATCACGTAGGTCTAGATGACTACATAGCTAAGATTGAAGGTGGGTGGACTGACATTGATGTCATTATCACTATGCCAACAGTTATGGCGAAAGTGGGTCGTTTAGGACGAGTTCTTGGGCCAAGAGGTTTGATGCCAAACCCAAAATCTGGTACAGTTACTTTGGATGTTGGAAAAGCAGTTGAAGAAGTTAAGGGAGGTAAAATCGATTTCAAAGTCGATAAGTTTGGTATTATTCATACAAGCGTAGGAAAAGTATCTTTCTCAGCAGAGAAGATATGGGAAAATGCTAATGAGGTAATTCAAACCATCTCAAGATTGAAACCTGCATCGGCAAAAGGTACTTATTTTAGAAGTATCAATTTGTCTTCGACTCAAAGTCCAGGAATTAAAATTGATAAAAACTCCATTTCCGGATTATAATCATGACGAAAGAAGAAAAAGGCGTAGTAATTGAAGAATTGTTTCAGAAATTTTCTGAAAACAATAATTTCTACATAACTGATGCTTCCGGAATGTCGGTTGCACAAACCACGGCACTTAGAAGACTATGCTTTGAAAAAGGTATAGAGTACAAAGTGTTTAAAAATACTTTGATCCAAAAAGCTTTGTTAAAAATGGATGCAGATTATGCTCCATTTGATGAGAAAGTTTTGAAAGGTTTTTCAGGGATAATGTTCTCAGGTGAGGACGCTAATTCTCCTGCTAAATTGATCAAAGAATTTAGAAAAAAATCAGGTATTAAATCTCCAATGTTGAAAGGTGCTTCCATCGATACCGATCTTTTCATTGGAGAGGAGAATTTAGATATGTTAAGCAGTCTTAAATCTAAGGCTGAACTTATCGGAGAGGTGATAGGATTGTTACAATCACCAGCTAAAAATGTTATCTCAGGCCTTAAAGGTGCTGGTGGCAAATTGGCAGGAATTCTTCAGACTTTATCTGAGCGTGAAAATTAGTAATTAATCAAGATTTAGAATTAAATAAACAAAATTAAAAATGGCAGATTTAAAAGATTTCGCAGAGCAGTTGGTAAACTTAACTGTAAAGGAAGTTAACGAATTAGCTGATATCCTTAAAAACGAATACGGTATTGAGCCTGCTGCTGCAGCGGTAGCAGTTGCTGCTGGCCCTGCTGGTGGTGATGGTGAAGGTGCTGTTGAAGAAAAATCGGCTTTTGACGTAGTGTTGACTGCTGCTGGTTCTTCGAAGCTAGCCGTTGTTAAACTAGTTAAAGAATTGACTGGTTTAGGATTGAAAGAAGCTAAAGAAATCGTAGACAGCGCTCCTAAAGCAATTAAAGAAGGTGTAGCTAAAGACGAAGCAGAAGCATTGAAAAAGCAGCTTGAAGAAGCTGGTGCTGAAGTAGAGCTTAAGTAATTTGACTGGCCATAGCTAACTATGGCAAAGGAACAGGCCCTGGTCCCTTCCCGAATTTCGGGATCGGTATCATGGGTCTTTTCCTGTTTGTATACAGTAAAGAGTTTTGTCTCTACAAGCCTTTGTACGCTTCGAGTGCAAAAAATTATTCTTGGTTTAAACTAAAATATTACGGCCTTGGCTAACGCAATTCAAACAGAAAGAATAAGTTTTTCTTCAATTAAATCAGTTCTTGATTACCCTGATTTTCTTGACATACAAGTGAAGTCTTTCGAAGATTTTTTTCAGCTTGAAACTCCTGCTGAAAAAAGGACTCAAGATGGCCTTTTCAAAGTATTTTCAGAAAATTTCCCTATTTCTGACTCACGTGATAACTTTGTATTAGAGTTCATTGATTACTTGGTTGATCCTCCAAAATACTCTGTTGAAGAGTGTATTGATAGAGGGCTTACCTATTCAGTTCCATTAAAAGCGAAACTTCGTCTGACATGTAATGATGCAGATCATGAAGATTTTGAAACTATCGAGCAGGAAGTATTCTTAGGGAATATTCCTTACATGACCATTAAAGGGTCATTCGTGGTAAATGGTGCAGAAAGAGTAATTGTTTCTCAGTTACACAGATCACCAGGTGTGTTCTTTGCACAAAGCAAGCATACTAACGGTACCGCTTTATATTCTGCCCGAATTATTCCTTTCAAAGGGTCTTGGATTGAATTTGCGACAGACGTCAACAGCGTAATGTACGCTTACATTGACCGTAAAAAGAAATTCCCTGTAACCACGCTTTTAAGAGCAATCGGTTACGGTACAGATAAAGATATTCTTGACTTGTTCGGTTTGTCTGAAGAAGTTAAAGCCAACAAAGCCCAGCTTAAGAAAGGTGTAGGTAGAAAACTTGCAGCTAGAGTTCTTAAGACTTGGATTGAAGATTTCGTGGATGAAGATACTGGAGAAGTTGTATCTATTGATAGAAACGAAGTATTGTTGGAGCGTGACTCTGTATTAAGCGAGGATGATGTAGAAATGATCCTTGAATCAGGTGTTGACTCAATTATCCTTCACCGTGAGGATATCAACATTGCAGATTACACTATTATATATAATACGCTTTCAAAGGATAACTCTAACTCTGAAAAAGAGGCAGTAGAGCAAATCTACCGTCAGTTGAGAAATACTGAGGCGCCAGATGAGCAAACTGCAAGAGATATTATTCAAAGCCTTTTCTTCTCAGATAAGAGATACGATCTAGGAGAAGTAGGTAGATATAGAATTAACAAGAAACTCGGTTTGGACATCTCTTTTGATAAGAGAGTGTTAACTACTCAGGATATTATTTCAATTGTGAAGTATTTGATCGGGTTGATTAACTCTAAAGCTGTAGTGGATGATATTGACCACTTATCGAACAGAAGGGTTAGAACAGTAGGGGAGCAATTATATGCTCAGTTCGGTGTTGGTTTAGCTAGAATGGCTAGAACGATCAAAGAAAGAATGAACGTTCGTGACAATGAGGACTTCAAACCTGTAGACCTTATTAACGCAAGAACACTTTCTTCTGTGATCAACTCGTTCTTCGGAACGAACCAGCTTTCTCAGTTTATGGATCAAACGAATCCATTAGCGGAGATTACTCACAAAAGGAGATTATCTGCCTTAGGGCCAGGTGGTCTTTCAAGAGAGAGAGCAGGTTTTGAGGTACGAGATGTTCACTATACGCACTACGGACGTCTTTGTACTATTGAAACTCCAGAGGGACCAAACATTGGTTTGATTTCATCTCTATGTGTTCATGCTAAGATTAACAGCATGGGATTCATTGAGACTCCTTATAGAAAAGTAAAAGAAAGTAAAGTGAACATGTCTGAGGACGTAGTTTACCTTACTGCCGAAGAAGAAGATACCCACAACATTGCACAGGCGAATGCGCCTTTGGATGACAAAGGGATTTTC
>CAXBPM010000134.1:0-7912 GCA_963977345.1 uncultured Roseivirga sp. | reverse complement strand
TATCCTACACGGTAGCCAAACTTCAAGAAATCTGTTACATCGTAAGTCAAACCAATCTTCATGAAAATTCTGTTGGCATCAGAACCAATAATATGGTTTTTCTGCTGCCACAATGGGTTGTCAGCATCGGTACGATACCAAACACTTGACCCATCAATTGGGTTTTCAAATGGAAGGCCATTCAAATCTAAGTTTCTAGGTAAGAAAAGTGTTCTATTGAAAATATCCCCAGGAGGCTCACGAAGTAAGTTATTGGTAAAAGTAAAAGTACTTTGCAAGCTTAACTTATCAGCTAACTTGGTGTTTGCACTTAAAGAAAGGTTCAGTCTATCAGATCTATTTGTCTCAATGTAACCTCTTTCACTGTTGTATCCTACGCTGAAACCCAAACTGGTTTCTCCAATTCTTGCATTTCCGAGTAATGATGTGTTTGCTCCACTTCCATTATTAAAGAAATCTTTGATCTGATTAGGGTAGGCTTGATAAAGTACATCTTGACCTTGGAATTGAGGAAATGCTTCCGCAAATCTAGGTTGATTTAAATGGTGTGGTACCATGAAATTATCATCGAACCTACCACCAAAATTACCAACAAAACCTGTGTTAGGCACATTGTCTGAACCTTGTCCATAAGTGTTTTGGAAATCTGGAAGCCCAGTAATTTGATTTACATAATACTGTTGAGAAACAGTAATGGATAAATCCTCAGCTTGGTTTGCAGATGCAGTTTTAGTAGTGAAAATGATCACCCCATTTCTACCTTCTTGACCATACAGTGAAGATGCAGCGAGTCCTTTTAAGACTTGTACATCGTCAATGTTGTTAGGATCCAAATCATCAATTCTGTTTCCTTCATAGAAAACACCATCTACAATGTAGAGGGGTTGGTTGTCTCCGTTAATTGAAGATACACCACGAATAACAACGTCACTTCTACTTCCTAGCATACCGCCAGTAGACGTAATTTGAACACCCGGAATTTTTCCTCTTAGAATGTTCTGAACGTTGGATTCAGGTCGCTGTTCAATGCTCTCAGATTTCACTTCACTCAAAGCAAAACCGAGTGCTCGTTTTTCTCTGGTAATCCCTTGGGCCGTTACAATAACGTCTCCTAGTTTGGTTGCCTCCTCAGTTAGTTGAATGTCAACGACTGTCTGACTGCCGATAACGACTTCTTGAGTAACGTATCCGATAAAACGGAAAACTAAAGTAGTTCCGTTTGCAGGAATCGATAGTTGATACTTCCCATCAGGATCAGTAGGTACCCCAGTAGTGGTGCCTTTGATGACTACGGAAACATTTGGGATCGGGATCTGGTCAGCGGCTCCTACCACTCGTCCAGATATTGTTCGTTCCTGCCCGCTGAGTGCTGTTGTGAGCAGCATTAAGACAAGGAACCGAAACAATTGTAATGGTCTCTTCATGTTGTTTTAGTTTTTTGTTTAAAATAGCTCTAAACCTAATGAATACATGATTACGTCAAAATGCCTTATTGAGGAATAAACCTTTATTTATGACGCTTGTAGACAAATTATATGCTGATATCGTGGTACTATGCGAATATCTATAGAGCATGTGCTTTAAACTGAAAGAAATAGACGATTCTAGCATCGGCTAAATATTTAGCCAAAACTTTATATTGGGCGCTTGGAAAAGTAATTTAAAAATGGAGATCGTACCGAGAATCTGTGTTTTAACCTATTTTGGTCAAGATTAGCCATGTGTTTGGCTCTGATCTACTCGTTGTATAATTCCCCTTTTTGATAAAATGTAGTTTTAATTTTTTCAATAATGATGGTTGGCAGTGACTTCCTGTTAACGGTATTTCCTCACAAAAAATCATTGAGGAGCAGATTAAACCTTTTTGTTCTTTTGATGTCGGCAAATCTGAATTCTTAAACTTGATGCTTTCATAACGATTGCACATGGTCTTACTTAATGGATATTTATTAAATTAATATTCACACCATTATAAAATATATGGTCTTGGGCGACCTGTGCGCCTGAGCTAAGAGTAAGGTAGTTCTCCCAGGTAAATTCCATTCCTCCAAGGGGTAAAATGGACACCCACATTTTTACAGAAAGTGGTTGATTGTTTTTATCTAGAATCCAGACATAGGAATCACCCGGAGTTGTGCCGCCTGAAGCATATGTAATCCTTAAACCTTCACGTCCATCCTTGAGTGTGACAAGGCTTCTTTCGGTTCCAGGGTCGAAGGCTTTAAAGGGAGCGCAGAGCCAGAAGCTATCATTGTTAAAGTAGCCAAATGCTTGTGTGATCAGTTTTTCTTTGCCTTCCTCCCTTATTTTTTCAGGTAGAATGACTTGCCCTGTTTGGCTGTTGGTATTGAGCAAAATTTCATTCTCATCCCATTTTACAAGAACCGAGTTTTCTATTCTGTTCCATTCGTAATGATGAATTCCCTTGAAAGTCCATGAAACGGCAGTTGTACTGTCCCAAGCAGATTTATTTAGGGCGGCCATCATATTCATTGCCGTTTGGTCGGCTTTTGGTCCAACTGTTCCTTGTGGCAGGCTTTCGTTTTTGACTAAATAGAAAATAAAAAGTCCTAGGATTAGGGTAAGCAAGGTTACTGCGAGAATTCGGAACAATTTTTTCATACCCAAAGTTAAACGGGAAATCCATAATGACTCAATTAAGGACTCCCTGATTAACTAATTTGGTATGCGCTATATTTTTATACGTTCTCTAAAGCCTGCTCAATATCCCAAATAATATCGTCTTGGTGCTCTACACCAATGGACAAGCGAACCAGTTGAGGACTGATGCCGTATTTTTCTCTGTCTTCTGGTGATACTCCAGCGTGTGTCATCGAAGCGGGATGCTCTGCAAGCGATTCTGTACTGCCAAGGCTCACGGCAAGCTTCATCAGCTTTAGATTATTCAAGAATTTGAAAGCTCCCTTTTCAGTTTTGTCGGCTTTTATTTCGAAGGAAACCATGGCGCCAGTGCCTTCACATTGTTGGTCGAAAATACGTTGTTGGTTTTCGTCTTTTATATTCCCCAAATAGAAAACTTCGCCCACTTTTGGGTGATTGATTAGAAACTCAGCCACGTTTTGGGCATTCTTTTCCTGAACATTCATTCGTGCTTTCAGGGTTTCCAAGCTGCGCATTAACAACCAGCCTGTCCATGGGCCCGCCATGTTACCTAAGAATGTTCGCATCCCTTTTACACGAGCCATTAATTCTTTTGAGCCCAAACAGGCGCCTGCAATTACATCGCTATGGCCGCCAATGTATTTTGTAGCAGAATAAAGTACCAAGTCGGCTCCGTGTTTCAACGGATGTTGCCAAAGTGGCCCCATGTAAGTATTGTCAACCGCTACTAAAGTTTGGCGTTCTTCTGTACTATAGCGCTTTGCCAATCGCTTACACATGACCATATCAATAAGTTGATTAGTGGGGTTGGCAGGGGTTTCTATGTAGACCATATTTACCTTATTGCCAAAACCGCTTTTTTCAATTCTATCAATGATGTCCTCTTCAGAATCCTTCGAATCGAAAGAGATCACTTTAATGCCAAATCGAGTAATGATTTGCTCAATGAAATGGCTGGTTCCGCCATATACAGGTTGGCTATAAAGAAGAACGTCACCAGGGCTTAAAAACTCCATTAATACGGTGGTAATGGCCGACATTCCACTTTCGAATACAGCGCAATCTTCGGCTTTGTCCCAAAGTGTTAATCTGTTTTCAAGAATTTCAAGATCAGGATTATTCAGTCGGCTATAAATTAACCCA
Organism: uncultured Roseivirga sp.; assembly: GCA_963977345.1. Lineage (GTDB taxonomy): Bacteria > Bacteroidota > Bacteroidia > Cytophagales > Cyclobacteriaceae > Roseivirga. The sequence goes on along the minus strand of CAXBPM010000134.1, from coordinate 4,147 downwards.
AGCTCTTCGGTTTCACCCTTTTCGCGTAAACCGTAGGCCACCTCAAAAAAGGCTTTTCCTTCTTCTGCCGTTTTAAAAACAAAAGTACTGGTCTGAAAAATTGGGCATTTTAATGATCCTTCGGAAAGCTCAGGTTTGTAACCATAAGACATCATTAAACTCTCTGGGTGAAGCTGTGGATTGTTCATGCTGTTTTTTATACAAAATTAGCATGAAAGCCGTCTGTTCTGTGATTGTTTATGTATTTAGGAAATATATCTGTATATACTAAATTACTAGAATTTAATTCTAAATTGATTCTTCTTTACCGAAGTGTTTAGAAAAATATGCTACAAAATGGTTGACAAAATTGACAAACAAATTCTAAGGCTCTTGCAACTAGACGCCAAAAAGACAACTAAGGAAATTGCTGCGGCCTTAGGCCTAACAACAACTCCCGTGCATGAGCGAATTAAGAAGCTTGAAAGGGAGGGCTATATTCAGCAATATTCAATTAGAATAGATAGGAAGAAGGTAGGTTTGATGATGATGGCTTTTTGTAGTGTCTCCTTAAAAAATCATGAGCGCTCGTTTATCGAAAAATTTGAAAGAGATATTCAGGTTTTAGATGAAGTAATAGATTGTTATCATATTGGTGGAATGTTCGATTATCTGCTAAAGGTATTGGTGCCCGATATGGACGAATATCAGCGATTTATTTCTAAGAAGCTTGCAGACTTAGATAATATAGGAACTGTTCAAAGCTCATTTGTGATGTCTGAAATCAAACACTCTACTCAAATTCCAGATCAGTTTTTATAATATTTAGAAAGATCGCTTTCCAAATAACTTATGATCTAAAGAGTACTTCCCTGGACCAGCGATGAATAAGAAAAAGAAGGTAAGTAGGTACAGTGCTGGCTTTTCTTGTGTGCCGAACGGGTCAGCGGAATGAACAACAAAAAGCGCTACTGCCATGGTAACTATCAACGGCACAAGTGCATAACGGCTGAACAAGCCAAGTATTAATAGAATTGAGCAAAGAAACTCGGCCAATACAGCTAGACTAAGTGAGACTTCTACCCCCAGACCAATGGGGTCGCCAAACTGGAAATTACCTTCAATGAGCTTTAAAAACTTAGGGTACCCGTGCGTAAGCATCATTACGCCTAAGCCGACTCTTAAGAGGAGCAAAGCAAAACTGGTAGATGAATTATGATTTCCTGAGGCGAGAAGTTTTTTGAACATGGCGATAGTTTATTCCCCTAAGGTGAAAAATAAACTAGTTTTTGCAAAACTCTTTTATGTATTCGGCAGCAAGCTCATCGTCTAGCTTTGCCGCTTTTTTGAAGTCTGAGCAAGCTTCGGCTATTGTGTATTTGGGCGAATTTTGTTTGGCCATGCCTCGTCTAGTGATGGCATCGGCATACTCAGGGTCAATGGCAAGCGCTTGATTAAAAACTTCAATTGCACCATCCCAGTATTCACTAAAAAAATAAACCGCCCCTTTGTTAAAGTAAGCTACAGCTAACTTGGGGTCTAGCTTAATGGCTTTATCAAAATCTTGAATTGCCCTGGCTTGATACATTGGGCCTGCTCTTGCAAAGGCCGCTCCTCGATTTACATGAGCCAGTATATTATTGGGCTGAGCAGCAATTACCTTGTTCAGGTCTAGTATGGCATAACCCTGTTTAAAGAGTTTCACGTAAGCATTACCTCGTAATTCAAGGCCTTCAATATTTTCAGGATCCTTACTAAGAACCCGGTTTGCATCCATAACCACCCCTTTGTACCGCTGGAGCTCATAAGAACACTTGGCTCTGCCCAGTAAAGCTTTGTTAAGGTTGATATTTGCTCTGATTAAGTAAGTGAAATCGTCATAGGCTCCTTCATAATCCTCAGTTTTTACCCTAGAAAGCCCTCTGTTGAAAATTGCCGCAGCATTATTTGGCTCTAACTTTACTACAATATCGTATTTGACCGCTGCCGCTTTAAAGTCGCCTTCGCCAAATAGTATATCGGCTTCCTCTTGCGTGGCTTCCATACTGCATGCATTTAGGGCAAGAAAAGCCATTAAGCATAAAAGGGTTTTGAGGGAATTCATGCATCTAATTAAACTAATTTATTAGTTTAATCAATGAATTTTTTACGAAAAGATTAGGCTTTACCTTGTTGGATGGGTTAATAACTACCGTTGTATTTTCTAATGAACCATTCTGTTGAAACCAGAACCAAGAAAAGAAGAAGCAACCAAGGGTTATTAATAATGGATTGCAGCTTTTCATCAGATCGAGTGATGGATTTGGCGGCCAGGTTTTTAAAGTAATCTGAGGCTTCATTGACTCTCTCTTGAGAAAGAAATTCGCCCCCTGAATTATTGGCAATATTCTTTAATAGTTGGTGATTGGCCGTAAGGTTAATGTTCTCCAAATCTAATTTTTGAACTGAAAAAGTACCTTGCGCAATTTCTCGTTTCCCGTTCACTGTTGCTGAAGCCTCAAAACTATAAACACCCGGTGTTAGGCCTGTTACTTTGTAGTTACTGCCTGCGTTGTTTACATAATTGAGTTCTTGCTTGCCGCCTTGTTCATCGGTAATTGTAAGGTCAATGTTACGGTCGTAAACCTTCTCATAAAGCTCGTTATATACTTCAGTGTTGAACTCAATGGCTTCGCTATCATAATATTGATTTCGCTCTGTGTTTACCCTGAAACTGCGTTTGTCATCTTTGGTGGCCAAGTATTGAATCAGTTTGCCCATCAGGTTATTGAACATTTTCTGATCGTTATTAAGGGCGTACTCCTGAAGTGACCATTTCCAAAAGTCAGACCCAGAGAACACTGCGGATTTCAACTCATCGCCATTATAAATACTCAATAATGGACGTTGCGTAGGTACCGAACCTATACGCTGATAAAGTAAAATGTCTGCCTGAGTTTTGAACTCGAACTGGCCATAAGGGACTGAAATAGGGGGGTACTCAGCGAGGCGTTGGGCGAGGACTTCATCAATTTTGAACAGCTCAAAATTTTGGTTGAAGTAGGGGCCTGCATTGTCCGATTGCCCTGCATTGTTATAAGACAAGACTGGATTTTTTTCGTTGATGGCACTCAAAGAGCTTGTTCCCGTAATGTAAAAGCTGTTCGTTGTCTTGAGTGCATTGTCTAACCAAACTGGTAAACTTTCAATAACAGGTAGCTGATGTAAAACAATGAGGTCGAAAGGTCCTTCGGGAATATCGGTGTTGATTCCGTCAATGAACACTTGCATTTCGGTACCCTCATTTTGGTCGATTACATTTCTTAGGGCTTTAATGTCTGGGTGGGGTGCACGGGCGGCAATCAATATTTTTTGCTTGCTATCGACTATTTCTAGAAAGGCCTGTTGGGTATTATTTAAGGTTGAGTTTTCTCCCTCCAGCGGAAGAATCTGTACTTGGTAAGTTTCAATGCCTTTTGTTTCAGCACTCAGAATAAACTCAAGCGAATTTATTTGTTCATCTCCTTTTGGGCTGAAAGATTTCTCTTCAATCACCTTTCCCTTTTTCAACACTTGAACCTTCACACTTTCATTCACGAAGCCATTATTGAAGACTTCGACCACAAGCGGAAAACGATTGCCTTCATAAACAATCTTATTATAGTTCAGGCTTTTAATACTCAAATCTTTGGCTGGAATAGTATCGCCTAGCCCGATAGTAACTACTGGGAAATTGAGTTGAGTAAACTGAGGTGAGATACCATAATTATGAATGCCATCGCTGGCGAGAACAACGCCCGCCAAGTTCTGCTGCTCGTAATCGCTGGAAATTCCTTTGAGTAAGGCTTCTAAATTAGTAGCGTTTTGGTCATAGTTGACAGCGCTAACACTGGCGACATAATCTTGTAAACTTTTGACTTTTACTTCGTAACCTTCATCGCCAATTTGCTTGGCAACTTCAGCAAGTTGAGTTTTCAACGACTCAAATTCGTCCTCTACATAAGTGGCAGGCATAGAAGCAGAATTGTCCACCGCGATGACTACCACTGGCTTCTCTTCGAAAAAAGAAACCTGATTGAGGAGTGGCCCCATCAGTAAAAAGCAGAGCAGAGTAACGAGTACAAAACGCAACCCAGCCAATGCGCGGTTGGTGTTTTTAGACCAAGGTGATTTTTTAGAATACAGTAGA
>CAXBPM010000133.1:0-7933 GCA_963977345.1 uncultured Roseivirga sp. | reverse complement strand
TTGGCTAATTTTTCGAAATCGGGTTGATGGTTGTACATCATATGGCCGCCTTCATAGTAGGTTAATTTTACACGATCCATTGGGATGGCATTACGGGAGAAGGTGAATTCAGCATCGAAAAATGGTGTAATCATATCGTAATAACCACAGGCCACCAATACTTTCATTTTCTCATTTCTGCGCATGGCGTTGGCCAATCTGCGAGAGGTTTTTACGTACATCGGTTCGCCACCAGAACCCCAATCCCAGCCGCTCAATCTTCCGCTAGAAAGGTAAGGTCTGTCCATCGTGATCTTTAAATCATTGGTGAAATAGTGGTTCAACGCTGCAGTATAGGCTGCGGAAACTTTATAGCTAGAGGCATCACCCAGTTCAGGAGAATCGGCAGTGTCATCTGGGTCATCGCCATAATAGCGTGCGTCTAAGGTGCCCAAGGCTACTCCTCGGTCTCTTAGAAGTTCTTTTTTGAAACGGCTTGTCAACACTCGGTTGTTGGCCCTTTTTATAAAATTAATGTCGATGCCATAGAAATAAGCCAGCTTTTGAGCAATGGCGTCCTTTTCTTGACTTGAGATTAGATCACCTTTATAGAGTGCGGAAACATATTGGTTATAAGCGAAGTCGCGCGCTTCTTCAACAAAGGCTTCGAGTGTTTTACCTTGCCCCGCTTTTTTGTGGTACCAAGCAGTTGCCGCCATGGTAGGCATGTAAGTTACATATGAAGTAATATTGTCATCCATCGAAGTGGAGCCCTCATAATCCAAAGCCTGAGAAATCAAGATCAACCCATTCAAAGCCAAGGCTTGCCCGTTACCTTCTAGCGCCTGCGAAACCGCTGCTGCTCTAGTGGTACCAAAGCTTTCACCGGCAATATATTTAGGTGACATCCAGCGATTATTTTTCGTTACCCACTGACGAATAAAAGTAGCTACCGACTCCGCATCTTGGTTCAGTCCCCAATATTCTTCGCCTTTTCCATTGCCAATCAGTTGGCTATAGCCAGTACCAATCGGATCTATGAATACCAAGTCAGTAATGTCTAAAAGCCCGAATTTATTCTCTTCTATAGGGTAGGGCGCACCACCATCATCTTCAATGGCATCGCTGTCGACTTTCACCACTTTGGGGCCAAAGAAGCCCACATGAAGCCACATTGAAGCAGAGCCTGGGCCTCCGTTAAACACAAAAGTAACAGGGCGGGTGCTTTGCTCAATGCTGCCCGATTTGGTGTAGGTCACGGACCACATCGCTCCTGTAGGTTCATTTTTTGAATTGGTCAAATACATTTCGCTACCTGTGGCGGTGTAGGTAATCTTTTTCCCACCGAAAACGCCTTCATGTTGGGTAATGAACTCTTTGGGCTTAGGGATTTCTGGGCTTTTCTGTTCTTGCCCATAAAAATTAAAAGTTGAACAAAGCAGAAGGCTTAAAATGAGGTAGGTTGAATTGATGCGTTTCATAATTGAGGATTGTGGTATTTGGTTGGTTGAATTTAAAGAATTCTAATGAAGAAGCGGAATGCTCTATTCGTTAATGTAGGGAACTTGAAAAGTCGAACTTGGTATTCGAATCAATACCTGAACAAGCGGTTTTCCACTTTAATCAATTTGTTGTTTTCGTAAGTCATTCGCTTGATCCAGTTGCCATGTGCATCATATTCGTAGAAAGTCTTGAAACGGTTGACAAAAACGCCATTTATGGTTCTACTTTCATATTCTAGTAAATCTTCGCCCACATACAATTCCTTAAAACTAGACCTGTATTGTGTGGTGTCTATACTGGAAAAATATCCTGTAATTTTCACCCTTAATGAATCTTGCAAAACTGTCAGGTTTTGAGATTTAGGTCTCTTGTTGAAGCCATACTCAGTTAATATTTGCACGGAAGAATCAGGGAAATATTGATACTCAATCCTGTTTTCTAACTTTTCATTATTGAACTTCTTACGCATCGATTTGACGCCCTTACTATCGTACTGATATTCGTATAGACTGGTGCTTTCCTCTTGGTTTCCCTTTGATATTTCTGTTTTAACATCGCCTTGGTCGTTATAAACGAAATGCTTTTCGCTCGTGAGGTCAGACTCACCAAAGAACTCCTTTCTAGAAATGAGTAAATTGTTTTCGTTAAAAGTCAAAACGATTTTAGTGTAGATAGTAGAGTCAGTCCTTAGTTTTAGCTCTGTTTTGGTTCGATCATGGTCATTGTATTCGTAGAAAATCCAAGGAGTAGGAGCGGTGCCAGTGTAGTCTTCAATGGCTGTTATTCTGGAGAGTGAATCAAAAGTATAGCTCACCAAAGGTGACTTTCTCGTTTTTAGATTTACCTGATATACACGGTTGTTTTTCAGCAGATATTCTTGAATTACTTCTGAAAGCGATATTTGACTGGCCTTTTCTGCGAACTCCTGTGTTTGAATGGTATAGGAGCGTGGATTGCCTTCTGTAGGCAGGGTAATTAGATTTTTCGATAACTCTTTTGGGAAAAAATCAACAGCTTGCTCTTGAGCCTCAGCAAAGCCGATAAGCCCAAGGAAAAGTAGTGATACAATACAAAATCGAATTCTTGACAGAGAAATCATTGAGTACAATTCTTTGAAAGCCAGCCTTGCAGCCGAGTTACCATTATTAACAACCAGACACTAAGATAGTAGGGTTTGGGATAATTCTAGGAAAAAAGAAGTCTTTGTATTGAGTGCTATTGTTTCTTAAAGGGGAATTGCTGACCGCCTTGCTTTAGTGTGAATGTAGTATAATCTACTGCTTCTGGTGTTCCACCAAAAACAATCGCTATTGCGGCTTGATCAAACCTGAATTCAATATTACTGTAAGGGGTAAGCGGAAAGGCAGCTTGCCCTGTGGCTTGTGCGGTTATTTTTCCACCTTCTGCATTGATGACTATTTGAATAGGTAAGACATCAGAAGAAAAGAGGCCTGCGTACTTTTGTAAGCCTTCTGCACTAATCTCAATGGGCTTTTGATCAAAGTTAGGGAGGTCAAAATCCTTGTTGTAATAGATGCTAAGTACTCCGATCAAGATATCATTAAACGTTACCGTTAACCCGTTGGTCAAAACAGAAATACTGACATCGTCCGCTTCAAAATGGTAGGCACTGGCTTCAAAATTGTCGATCCTTCCATTGTGGCCAAAAGCACTTTTGTTATAGAAAGGAACAGAGAATAAACCATGGCCCAAACCATTTTTGATTTCTTTCATTTTAGCTAATGATTTAGCTGAAACAAGCTTATTGTTGAATAGGGCATAGGTAAACTCGTTCAAATCATTGGGAGTAGAAACGATGGAACCTGCCGAAAATGGGATACTCATGTCTGATTTGAATGGGAAATTAGACCACTTGCCATTTTGAAAATTCATGGAATAGGCTTCGTTCTTCTCTGTTTCAATGTTGTCGCCATAAGCCGTGTTTTTTAGGCCTAGCTTATCAATGATTCTTGTGTTTAAATGGGCCTCATAGCTTTTGACTGTTACTTTTTCAATGATTAAACCCAAGAGTACATAGCCACTATTGGAGTAGGAAGTTTGAGTACCCGGTTCAAAGTCTGAAGCTTGGGCTTTGATGATTTCTAATAGCTCTTCTCTAGACTTTTCTTGAACCATTATGTTCATGAATGAAGGAGCGTCAGTAAAATTGAAAATACCACTTTGATGACTCAGAAGGTGTTCTAGGGTTATTTTGTCGGCATTTTTGATGTCAGGGTAAAAGCTGCTCACTTTAGTGTCTAAAGTCAGTTTTCCTTCTTCTATCAATTGAAAAACGATTACCGCAGTAAAAGTTTTGGTAATGGATCCAATTCTAAACTTGGTGTTTGAATCAATCTTCGGTTCATTCTTATCTGAAAGAAAACCATAGTAGCCTTCATAGACGGGTTTGTTCGATTTAGAAATGGCAACAGCCAAGCTTGCTTTGTTGTTCTTTTGAAGTGAGTTTAGGTAAGTGTCTAACTTTTGCTTGTCAAAATCTTGGGCAGAAAGAATTACACTACTGAATAGGAGGGAAATGAAAAGCAGCTTCTTCATGATTTTTATTTTAAAGGTATAAAATAAAAATAGCCTGTAATTGGCCTCCAAAGTTTTATCGATTGATAAATGGAGCCAGTTACAGGCTAAATGGGTTTAAGGAAGGTTGTCCCTTATGTGTTTTTGCTTTGGGTTAGAAACCAGAAGCAGCATCGTCACCACGAGGATCGGCTCCAGCCTCTAGTTTACCATTCGGCATTACCAAAATGGCATCTACACGGCCAATTCCTCCAGTAGTTCTGAATTTATGTCCTTTGGCCTCTAAGGCTTTAAGTACTTCTGGGCTCAGACCATCACGCTCATAAGTGACTTGATCAGGTAACCATTGGTGATGGAAGCGAGGGGCTGTTACCGCTTCTTGCATTCCCATTCCAAAATCAGTTACGTTGATAATCGTTTGAAAAACTGAAGTGATAATCGTTGAACCACCCGGTGTTCCTACTACCATAAAGAGCTTTCCGTCTTTAGAAACGATGGTTGGTGTCATAGAACTAAGCATTCTTTTGCCTGGTTCTACTGCATTCGCTTCTCCACCTACAAGGCCATACATATTTGGTACGCCTGGTTTAGCACTAAAGTCATCCATTTCATTGTTCAATAGAAAGCCAGCACCGCCTACAAACACTTTCGATCCCATGCCGCCATTCAGCGTAGTTGTAATCGATACCGCATTCCCCATTGGGTCAATGATTGAGAAGTGAGTGGTTTCCATGCTCTCGTTAGGGGCAGGTTTTCCAGCACTAACATCGCTACTTGGCGTGGCGTTGTTAGGGTCGAAACTCTTCATTCGGTCTTTAATGTAGTTTTGGTCTTGAAGTCCTTTTAATGGGACATCATAGAAATCAGGATCGCCTAAATGTGCAGCACGATCGGCATAAGCTCTTCTTTCTGCTTCAACAATTAGATGCACCGCCTCAGTGCTATGGAAATCCATATCGCTGAGTTTGTAACTCTCCATTGTTCCGAATAATTGGGCTAAAGCAATTCCACCACTCGAAGGAGGGGGCATTGAGATAAACTCGTAGTTGCCATAGCTACCTTGAATTGGCGTACGCCAAACAGCATTGTACTGCTCTAAATCTTCATGAGAAATGATACCGTTGCCTCTTTTCATTTCGGCAACAATCAAATCGGCTGTTTCACCCTTATAGAAACCATCACGACCATTGTCGCGAATTCTTTCAAAGGTTTTCGCCAACTCTGGAATTTTCACCAAGTCGCCTTCTTTCCATTCTTGACCTTCTTCGGCTAAAAAGAAATCGGGCATTACAGTGTTGAACTCCATAAACGACTTACGATTACTATTTAAGCCTGAGGCTTCTCTAGCGGTAAGTACCCAACCTTTTGAAGCCAAGTCGATTGCAGGCTGAACCAGTTCAGCCCAATCTAATTTGCCGTATTTTTTATGAGCTTCCACCATCCCAGCTACTGAACCAGGAACGCCAGCTGCTAAATGTCCACGCGTACTCAAACCAGAAATTACATCTCCGTTTTCGTCAAGGTACATGTCGCGACCGCCTGCATTTGGAGCCTTCTCTCTATAGTCGAGTGTATTGGCTGTTCCATCAGCCATACGCGTAACCATAAAGCCACCGCCTCCAATATTCCCAGCGCCAGGATATACAACGGCTAATGCGAATTGAACAGCCACTGCTGCATCCACTGCGTTACCACCTTTTTGCATAATTTCCTTCCCAACATTAGACGCAATTGGGTGGGCAGAAACGACCATTGCTTCTGCAGCAATTAGTCCTCGGGAAATATTAGGATCATCAACTGGTTGTTGGTTTTGGCAGGCCACAAGGGCCAATGCCATAACCGCTATCATTAGTTTTTTCATCTGTGGTTATTTCTTACCTATGGTTGTTTCGAACAACTTGAAAATACGTTTGTATTCGTCTGTCCAGCTGCTTGGTGTGGTGAATCCGTGATTTTCTACAGGATAAAGTGCCATTTCCCAGTTGTCTTTCCCTAGCTCAATAAGTCTTTGGGCCAGTCTCACCACATCCTGAAAATGAACGTTGGTATCCACCATTCCATGGGCGATCAATAAATTGCCTTGTAAGCCTTCTGCAAAGTAAATAGGGGAACTTCTTTTGTAAGCTATTGGATCTTCTAAAGGCGTATTCAAAATGTTAGAAGTATATCCATGGTTATAATGAGCCCAGTCAGTAACAGACCTTAAGGCTGCGCCTGAAGCAATTACATCTGGGTGGTTGAACATAGCGAACAGCGTAATGAAACCTCCGTATGATCCACCATACATTCCGATTTTACCTGGTTCAACACCATAATCGCTAATTAATAATTTAGCTCCATCAATGTTGTCAGAAAGGTCTTTTCCACCCATAAAACGGTAGATGCCAGTTCTCCAATCTCTTCCATAACCAGCACTACCACGGTAGTCAATGTCCAACACTGTGTAGCCTTGGGCCATTAACATGTTGTTGAACATAAATTCTCTTAAATAACTACTCCATCCGTAATGTGCATTTTGCAAATAACCAGCGCCATGCACGAAGATTACTCCAGCACCATTTGGATTTTCAGGCTTATATACTCTTGCGTTTACCATTTCGCCATCTTCGGCCTTGAAAGAAATTACTTCTGGTTTGTACCAATCATATTGTTTGAAACCAGCTTGTAAGCTCTCAGTTACTTGTTTTTTAGCAGCACCCGGCTTGTTGGCTTGAATGAATAACTCCGGTGGACGGTTCGTATAAGAATATAGAATGGCCAAGTTTTTCTCGTCAGGAGAAAGCGTTACATCATTGTGCCCGTCTTCAGAAGTAATCTGAGTTGGTTTACCGCCTTTAAGTGGCATTGAATAGAAATGACGGATGCCAGGGTGCTTCATGTTTGCAGTGAAATACCATGTTTTTCCATCATTAGAAAGTTGAGGGTCGTATACCTCGTAGTTTCCAGTAGTTAATTGCTTTACAACTCCCGTAGATAGGTCGTGTGTATAAAGGTGAGAGTACCCTGATTTTTCAGACTGGTAGTAAATGGTTTTGTTGTCGGGTAAGAAACTCATTCCTCTTCCAATACCTGGACCAGCGATCCATGCTTCATCACGTTGACGATCTACTGGAATTAAGTCTCCAGAAGAAGGAAGCAATCTCATGATCCAAAGGTCTTTGTTGTCTAAAGACGAAAACTGAACAACGGTGTATTTGCCATCATTAGACCATACAATACTTCCAGAAGATACCTTTCTTGGTTCTTTAGTAAAACTTCTGTCAGGATAGTCTGATACATAATCAGGTAAATCAGAAATGCCAGGCAATTGCTTGGTGTCTAAAATATAAAAGCTGTCAGCCTCAATGTTGTAAATCCCTAGTTCTCTGTAAGATTGATCTCCGCCTACTTTTGATCTTGCGTTAATGTCTGTTGTATAACCACTGCTGGTTACATAGTTTGGTACTATTGTGTTTTTTGCTGAGTTTTCTGCAGCAACACGAACGCTGAAGCTTACATATTTCCCATCAGGAGAAAGTTCAAGTCCGCTTACATTGTCCAATTCAATTGTAGACATTCTACCTTCGCCACCACCTTGGCTTTGTTGGAAAAATCTCTGGCCAGCCGCAGAAAAACGTCTTGGTCTATTTTGTTGCTCTCTTAATATTTCAGAAGTGGACTGCTGATCATCCGAAATCCATTTGTCCATTTCTCTGTTGCCATCTCTCGATGTTGTTGGACGGTTAGGTCTGTCTTCATTATCATTGGCGATTTTTATATTCGTCAATTGTCTGATCAAGCCAGATTTTGTGTCAATTGAGAATAAGTTGTTCTCTGAGATAAAAGTGATCACTGATTCGTCACTGTGGAAAGCAGGGTTAGATTCTCTGGCAACTGTAGAGATGATTTTCTTTTCAGTCATGGTTTTTACATCCAT
>CAXBPM010000132.1:0-7964 GCA_963977345.1 uncultured Roseivirga sp. | reverse complement strand
GCAGCACCATTGGTTAATAAAAGCGCAATAGGTGAGGCGGTAAGAAAGAAGATATTATCCATCATGGCCAAGAGCAAGGCATAAGCTAACGCCCTCCCCATATCTACCTTATGTTTATGGATGATATACACCACTACAGCAATGGGGCCTATGATTGGAGGCACTACCGCCACGGCAAATTCCCAGAGAAAAACAATCCGCAGCGCGTCCTTTGTAGTAAACGATCCGCTCCCAACTAATTTTACCCTGGCTGTATTTAATAGGTCTTTAGAAATCAGAAAAACGAAAGCCAAAACAATAGCCAAAACTGAGATCCGTAGCATAGCCTGCAAAGACTCTTCATTAATCTTATCATCGCGAAAAGCAATGAATGTCACAATGGCCAAACCGATGATTACTGGAAGCCAAACACTTCTGGGGTTCAGGGTACGAAGTGCTTTTTTAGAATCTACTTCCATTATTGCTCTACCAAATCTCCTTCAATTTTTTCAATCCAGAAATTATTAAAGCCTTCACCTAGGTGCATGGTAATTTCTCTCATTTGGAGCAGGTCTAATATGGAGAGGAAGTTAAAAATCACAGCAATCTTATTCGGTTCCATTTGAATAAGTTCAACAAAGGAAATTCGTGGGGTCTCACCAAGCTTAGCCATAATAAAGTCACGCTGCGAAGAAATGGTATATGGATATTGGACTACCTCATGCTTGGGCTTATTCTGCTCTACCTCATAGCGGCTGATTACCTTCTGAAAAACCTTCAGCAATTTATATAAGTCTAAATCCTGCATTTCAGATTCAACATCACTGCCTTCCGATAACTTTTTGAGTTCACGCAAAACATTACCTCTCGATTCCATCTGCATTCTGTCGCTCTCCATTTGGACAAGGGTTTCCACCACAGACTTATACTTTTTGTATTCCAGCAAATGCCTAACTAGCTCATCCCTAGGATCAACTTCATTCCCTTCTTCATCCAATACTGGGCGAGGTAACAGCATTTTCACCTTAATGCGCATCAAAGTAGCCGCCACCAAAATAAACTCACTTGCCACCTCCACATTCAATTGTTCCAAATGATGCAGGTAATCCAAAAAATCTTTGGTTATCTTGTTGATCGGGATGTCATTAATATCCAACTCATCTCTTTGAATAAAGAAGAGCAAAAGATCGAATGGACCTTCAAAAAGCGGAAGTTTGATTTCGAAACTCAAGAATCATGAATTGTTGTGAATCAAATATATAAGGATTAGGAGAATGAAGCCGACTAACTCAAAATATTTTCTAATTTTGTTGCTTCAAAAAATCCGGCTCAAACAATTGTTGCGTAGTTAAGTTCTTAATTCATTTAGTCTAATATCAAATGCTGATACAACCGGGAAAGCTGCTTAGTAAAATTGATTCACCTGATGATCTTAAAAAATTAGATCAGGCTGACCTTGTTCAGGTATGCGATGAATTAAGACAATTTATAGTTGATAATGTATCCGTTTATGGAGGCCATTTTGGTGCTTCCTTAGGCGTTGTCGAACTTACAGTAGCATTACATTATGTATTTAACACCCCTACGGATCAACTAGTCTGGGATGTTGGACACCAAGCTTACGGACATAAAATATTAACAGGAAGAAGAGACGTTTTCCAATCAAATCGACTTTACAAAGGACTTTCAGGCTTCCCAAAAAGAAAAGAAAGCGAGTATGATGCTTTTGGAGTAGGCCACTCTTCAACTTCAATTTCTGCCGCTTTAGGTATGGCCATGGCCAACCAATATAAAAAAGACGATCGCCACCATATTGCCGTAATTGGTGATGGCGCGATGACGGGTGGAATGGCATTCGAAGCCATGAACCACGCTGGGGTTTCTAATAGCAACCTACTTATTATCCTCAACGACAACTGCATGTCCATCGATCCGAATGTTGGGGCATTGAAAGACTATTTAACAGACGTCACCACATCTCATACTTATAATAGAGTAAAAGATGATGTTTGGCGATTACTAAGCAAATTCTCGAAATTCGGAAAAAGCGCACAAGAAATTATATCCAAGGTTGAAAACTCTATGAAGACCATGCTTTTGAAACAAAGCAATCTCTTTGAGTCGCTCAACCTCAGGTACTTTGGCCCAGTAGATGGCCACGATGTTCATCACCTCACCAGCGTAATGACGGACTTGATGAATATTCCAGGCCCAAAAATACTTCATTGTGTAACCGTAAAAGGCAAAGGCTACAAACCTGCAGAAGAAGGAAATGCAACCACTTGGCATGCTCCAGGCAAGTTTGACAAAGTAACAGGTGAGGTTTTCAAAAAAGTAATCGACAAACCTGAAGCTCCAAAATATCAAGATGTTTTCGGTCATACTTTGGTAGAGTTGGCTGAAAAGAATGACAAAATCATGGGCGTTACGCCTGCCATGCCTTCTGGTTCTTCAATGAACATTATGATGAAAGCCATGCCAGACAGGGCTTTTGATGTTGGAATTGCCGAACAACACGCAGTAACTTTTTCAGCTGGATTGGCCACTCAAGGGCTTATTCCTTTCTGTAATATTTACAGCACGTTCATGCAACGTGCTTACGATCAGGTAATTCACGATGCGTGTATTCAGAACTTGCCCGTAAACTTCTTTTTAGACAGGGCTGGTTTTGCTGGCGCAGATGGCCCAACCCATCATGGAGCTTATGACATTGCCTATATGCGATGCATTCCGAATATGATTATTGCTGCCCCAATGAATGAGGCAGAGCTAAGAAATTTAATGTACACCGCTCAACTTCCACGAGAAGGTGAGTCATTCACCGTTCGTTATCCAAGAGGCCAAGGTGTGATGCCTGAATGGCGCACCCAAATGGAGAAGATCACCATTGGTACGGGTAGGAAAATAGCCGATGGAAAAGATGTGGCTGTGCTTACCATTGGCCATATCGGGAATTATGTAACCACTGTACGAGAACTATTGAGCAAAGAAGGATTAGCACCTGCGCATTACGACATGCGTTTTGTGAAACCTTTAGATGAAGAGCTACTTCATGACATTTTCAGAAACTTCAAAAAAGTAGTTACCGTTGAAGATGGCTGCGTTATGGGTGGTTTCGGTAGTGCTATTCTCGAGTTTATGGCCGATAATAATTACAGTGCGCAAATCAAACGTTTAGGTATTCCTGATGCCATTATAGAGCACGGAACTCAAGAGCAATTACATGCGGAATGTAATTTTGACGAGGCAGGAATTGCCAATGCAGTGCGTGAACTGATGGGCGTAAAAGCGGCAAAAACTCAACATGCCAACAATTAAGGCAACAATTCAAGGCGAAGGTTTTCCAGTTATTCTACTTCACGGTTTTTGTGAAAACAAATCCATGTGGTTTCCTTATGCAGTAAGTCTCACCAAAGAATATCAAATTATTTGCCCTGATTTACCCGGTTTTGGGGAATCGCCATTATCTAACAAGGATATTACTTTAGAAGAAGTAGCAGATGAATTGGCTGCTTTTCTATCCGAAATTAAGGTAGAAAAATGTGTGGCTATTGGGCATTCTTTAGGTGGCTACGTAGCTTTAGCTTTGGCCGAAAGGCATCCTGCGCTTATTCAAGGGCTGGGCTTGTTTAATTCAACTGCCCTGGCTGATGATGAAGAGGCAAAACACAGAAGAAACAAATCCATTCTATTTCTGAAAAAACATCCCGTTCCGAAATTCATTGAGCCTTTTATTCCTTCACTTTTTTATTCAAAACGAAAAAATGAACTGAAGGAAGAAATCGCTTTGGCCACTTCAATCGGCTTACAAAGCTCTTTAGATACTATAATTGCTTACACTTTGGCAATGAAAATCCGAAAAGACAGATTTGAACTTTGGAAGAATCTTCCATTTCAAACTTTGTTTATTGGAGGTGCTAACGACAGCCGTGTTCCTTTAGAAATGGCCGAAAAACACATTGAAGAGCGCGTGAAGGTTGATGGTTATATTTTACCCGAAACAGCTCACATGGCTATGCACGAACGGCCAACGGAAACCTTACAAATGATACAGGATTACCTATTGAAGGTTGACTGAGTTTTAATCGCCTTACTTGTCGTCCACTTTTTCATATTGAGCTTTCCACCTGGCATGTTCTGCTGGTTTAAACCTATAGCCCTTGTGCTCCGCAAAAGCTTGAGTAAACTCAGCTCCAAAAAACATAATCAGACAAGTATAATTGATCCAAAGCATGATCAGTACAACGCTTCCAGCCGCTCCATAGGATGAAGCAGGTTCGGCCTGCCCGAAATAAAAACTCAAAATAAATTTACCAATGATGAATAATATGGCGGTGAAAAACGCACCAGACCATACACTTCTCCAATTCACACTCACATCAGGCAACACCTTAAATACCAAGGCGAATAGTATGGTCGCCATGCCGAGCGTAATTGCAAAATCCAACACATTCACCAATACAAGTAAATAGTCTGGAAACTGGCGGCTCATCCACTCACTAATGGCGGCCAATACTGCGGAAACCACTAAGGAAATAAGTAGTAAGAAACCAATGGCTAAAATAAGCCCTAAGGAATAGGCCCGATCAAAGACAAGCCTCTTAATCCCACTACCAGGCTTTTGTTCAACACGCCAGATATTATTGAGCGATTTTTGCAACTGAAAGAAAACCGTAGTGGCACCAAATAACAAAATACCAATTCCTACCCCCCTCATGATAAAGCCTGAATCGCTTCTGTACGAACTAGCAATCATGTTCTCCACACTCTGCGCAGCATCATAGCCAATCATACCAGAGATCTCATTCACTAAACGGCCTTGAACAGCTTCTTGCCCATATACTGCGCCTCCAATGGAGATGAGTAAAATCAAAAGTCCAGGGAGTGAAAATATGGAATAGTAGGCTACAATAGCACTTTGACGAAAGGCTTCGTCTTCATTCCAGCCCTTAAATGCTTGCTTCAGTAATTTCCACCATGTTTTTATTCCCATCATAAAAAATTCGATAATGTAATAGAAACACATATCGGCCAATAATGTTAGAAACCTATTGGTGAATGGGTGGAATTGAAAAACCTAAACCTTAATAATGATTGAAAAGGAAACCTAAGAAAACCTCTTAACGCGAAACCAGATAATGTACCAACCTAGACGCCAGTCTTCCTGTGGCCTTGTCTTGGTCATATTTCGGACTCAATTCCGGCATAATGTGCATAAGCAATGTCTGACCTCCACCCAATAAGACAGGGAGAACTTACTTATTGCCTCGCTTAAATGGCCGTGTGTTGCGTCTAAATCTTCCTCCGTACATTCTACATTTCCAAAGGGACAGGTCTGCGGGTTTTACTGCGTTCGTAGGCTCAGACTTTTTGACCTCTTTTATAAACCATTGCAGGTTTCAACTTGCCTTGCTGGTAAAGAATTTCTTGGTAATTATTGCAAGGGAAAATAGCCAAATCGGCTAGTGCTCCTTCTGCCAAAGTTCCTCGATCGGTTAATTCTAAAGCCGCAGCTGCACGAACGGTAATGCCCGCCAACACTTCGGCATTGGATAATTTTTCTACTGCACTCAATACCGCAGCTTGCATGAGCAAGTCGCCCATCGGAGCTGAGCCGGGATTCCAGTCGCTGGCAATGGCCAAACAAGCACCAGCATTCAATAATTTACGAGCAGGCGTGTATGCGCACCCCAAACCCAATGTAGCACCTGGAAGTGCGGTGGCAATCGTATTGCTCTTCGCTAGTATTTCAACTTCTTTATCTGTGCTGGCTTCTAAATGGTCAGCACTTACAGCCCCTACTTCCACCGCCAATTGGCTTCCTCCAGTTGAAAACTGATCGGCATGAATGGTAATCGAGAAACCCATTGCCTTTGCTTTTTCTAAATAGGGTTTTGCCTCTTGGGGCGAAAAAGCACCCGATTCCACAAAGATATCGATGCGGTTAGCCAAATTTTCTTCCTTCAGAATTGGAAATAATTGTGAGCTAATTACTTCCAAATATTCTGTTTTCGAACCTTCAAAATCCTTCGGGTGCATATGGGCTGCCAAGCAGGTTGCCACTAAATCGGCAGCATGTTTTTTATTCACCGCTTGAATGGCTCGAAGCATTTTCAACTCTTCTTCTACCGTAAGTCCATAGCCGCTTTTGGTTTCAATTGTGGTCACTCCTTCCGACAAATGGCGACTCGCACGCTCGGCAATTCCGGCCTCCAATTCCTTTTGCGAAGCATTTCGCGTTTGGGTAACGGTGTACCAAATGCCGCCACCCAGTTCAGCCATTTCCAAATAGGTTTTCCCTGAATTTCGAAAAGCATAATCACGTGCCCTACTGCCCGAAGAGCAGATGTGGGTATGCGAATCGATAAAGCCAGGCAAGGCCACAAAATCGCCATCGAGCTCCACCACTTCGGCACCAATAATTTTGGCTTCATTTAAAAGCGTATCGAAATCTCCTGTTTTAGCAATGGTTTCTCCTTGCAGAAGAATTCCCACCTTACCTTCTAAAACATTGAGTTGTTCGTCTTTTAAAGCACCATTCAATGGCAAGCCCGTCATGGGCAAAACCTGCTTAAATGGGCCGATTAGTTTGTAGGTATTCATGGCAAAATTGTAATAGTCTTTTAATAGTTCCTTCGCCCAAAAGGCTCAGGATGAAAAGTCGGTTTATTAAACTTTATCACTCCAAAAATGGAAGATCAAAGCGTCAAACCAAACTCATCGCTTTTTTCTTGAGCAGCTTCATAACCTGCATCTGCATGACGAATAACGCCCATTGCAGGATCAATGTGAAGCACGCGCTCCAAACATTTCTCTGCACGCTCGGTGCCATCGGCCAAAACTACCATGCCTGCATGTTGTGAATAGCCCATACCAACGCCTCCACCGTGATGGAAAGATACCCAAGTAGCGCCTCCGCTGGTGTTGCCCATCAGGTTCAATAATGTCCAATCCGACACGGCATCACTTCCGTCCAGCATACCTTCGGTTTCACGGTTAGGTGAAGCTACCGAGCCACAATCCAAGTGATCGCGACCAATAACGATTGGCGCCTTTACTTTGCCTGTTCTTACCAATTCATTGAAAATAAGCCCCGCTTTTTTACGCTCGCCCAAGCCCAACCAACAAATTCGGCAAGGTAAACCTTGGAAGGCCACACGATCTCTGGCTTGTTTCAGCCAATTGATCAAATGATGATTGTCAGGGAATGCTTCCATCAAAGCTTGGTCGGTGGTATAAATATCTTCTGGATCGCCAGAAAGCGCAGCCCAACGGAAAGGGCCTTTTCCTTCGCAGAACAAAGGACGAATATAAGCGGGCACAAAACCCGGGAAATCGAAAGCATCTGCCTCTCCACCCTGACGCGCAAATTCACGCAAATTGTTACCGTAATCGAAGGTAATTGAACCTCGTTTTTGCATTTCGAGCATAAACCCAACGTGCCTGGCCATACTCTTCAGTGACTTGGCTTTATAGGCTTTAGAATCTTCGGCTCTCAATTTATCCGCTTCTTCCATGGTATAACCATTCGGAATATAACCGTTGATTGGGTCGTGGGCAGAAGTTTGATCCGTAAGGATTTCAGGAATCACGTTATCAGCCAAAAGTTTTTCGAGTACATCACCCACATCTCCTACCAAACCGATGGAAATGGCTTCTCCTTTTTCCTTGGCATCTAAAGCCCAATCTCTGGCTTCTTCATAGGAATCGGTCATTTTATCGATGTAGCGTGTGTCCAAACGTTTCTTGATTCGAACAGGGTCTTTGTCAACCCCCAAGAAAGTGGCTCCAGCTAAAGTGGCTGCCAAAGGCTGAGCGCCCCCCATTCCACCTAAACCACCTGTCACCACCAGTTTATGTTTCAAGTCGCCTTGAAAATGCTTGATGCCACAGGCCACAAAAGTCTCATAGGTTCCTTGAAGAATTCCTTGGCTACCGATGTAAATCCAGCTTCCGGCCGTCATTTGACCATACATCATCAGGCC
>CAXBPM010000131.1:0-8008 GCA_963977345.1 uncultured Roseivirga sp. | reverse complement strand
TGAATATTTACTTACCGTCAATCCCTGCTCACCGCTCTTAAAAAATCAATCTTACCGCTTGAAAGCTTTCCTTATCTTGAGCTTCAATATCAACCCAAATACTTAACTATGAAACGACTCCTATCCTTATCAGGACTGTTAATCATCTTATTCTCTTCCCAACTTATGGGGCAAATCAAGTCAGAAACCTATGCTGACTTAGACTTAAGACACATTGGCCCAGCCAATATGAGTGGAAGAATAGTAGATTTGGCAGTACAAGAAAGCGACCCATATATTTTCTACGCAGCCACTTCTACGGGTGGAATATGGAAAACAACCAACAATGGCGTCACCTTTACGCCAGTTTTTGAAAATGAAGCGACTCACTCAATGGGTGCTATTGCTTTAAACCAAAACAACCCAAACATTATCTGGGCTGGAACTGGAGAGCGTGCTAGTCGTCAGAGTTCCTCTTGGGGAGATGGCGTTTACAAGTCTACCGATGCAGGTAAAACTTGGACCAATGTAGGTTTAAAAGATTCTCATCATATCGGTAGAATTGCTTTGCACCCAACCAACCCAGACATTGCCTATGTGGCAGCAATGGGGCATTTATGGGGACCGAATAACGAAAGAGGCCTTTACAAAACGACTGATGGTGGCAAAACTTGGGAGCGCATTATTTATGTAAATGATGATACTGGAGTTGTAGATGTGGCCATGGATCCAAGCAACCCGAACATTCTAATTGCAGCGACTTACCAAAGAAGAAGAAGACCTTACGGTTTTGATGGTGGTGGGCCCGGAAGTGGTTTACACAAGTCTACCGATGGAGGTAAAACATGGAAAAAACTAACGAATGGTTTACCTGCAGGTGAATATGGCCGTATTGGTATTTCCATTTATGGAAAAAACTCGAATATTATATATGCTTCTGTAGAGCAAGGTTTTCAATACAATGCTTCAACAGCTTATAATGAGCGCAGGGCTGGTTTATATCGTTCTGACGACAAAGGCGAAACTTGGACTTTGATGAGCGATTGGAATCCAAGACCAATGTATGCTTCTCAGCCGTATGTTGACCCAAATGACGACAAGCGTATTTACATGCAGAACCAGTTCAGTTATTCTACGGACAGCGGAAAAACATTTACTGCTCCTCGTCAGTCGCTTCACGGTGATGATAGAATTGTTTGGGTAAACCCTAATGATTCTCGCCATGTAATCAAAGGCGATGATGGTGGAGTTGGGATCTCTTACGACCAAGCCAAAACTTGGCTTTTCCTAACCAACTTACCTGTAAGTCAGTTTTACAGAATTGCTGTTGACAATGCCGAACCTTATAATATTTATGGCGGACTACAAGACAACGGTAGCTGGGTAGGTCCAAATGCTACTTACAACAGTGATGGAATCCTTAATTCCGATTGGAGAAGAACAGGTGGTGGAGATGGTTTCTTGAGTTTACCACACCACACCCAAGAAGGTGTAATGTATGGTGAATCTCAATATTTAGGCCTTTTCAAACTAGACTTAAACACTGGTCAAAGAAAATCAATCAGACCGGGTGATCCGAAAGGCGCTATTGGAGCAAGAAGAAACTGGGATTTCTGGGGACCAGGTTTACCTGAGCCAGATTTGGAAAACGCCATGGCACCTGCCAACTGGGATGGGCCGTTCTTCCTTTCATACCATAACCCGAACACGATTTATGCGGGAACCAACGTGCTTTGGAAAAGTACAGATGGTGGAAATTCTTGGGAATCTTTAGGTGACTTAACCACCAAAGTAAACCGTAGAGATTTAAAAATCATGGATAGAAGAGCTACTGAAGACACGCCTTCTTTAGATGATGGAATTCCTTACTACCCTACCCTCACTGCAGTAGCCGAAGATCGCTTTACGCAAGGTTTACTATACGCAGGAACAGATGATGGATTACTTCAAGTGTCGAGTGACGATGGACAAACATGGACGGATGTTACTTCGAAACTGAGTGGTTTACCGAAAGAAACGTGGATCAATACGATTGAAGTTTCTAGCCACAA
Organism: uncultured Roseivirga sp.; assembly: GCA_963977345.1. Taxonomy (GTDB): domain Bacteria; phylum Bacteroidota; class Bacteroidia; order Cytophagales; family Cyclobacteriaceae; genus Roseivirga. Next base: position 5,978 of record CAXBPM010000131.1, on the reverse strand, counting down.
TGCAGGAACAGCTTATGTGGCCATTAACAACTACAGAAATAACGACTTCAAAAACTATGTTTACAAAACTGTAGATAGTGGTAAAAACTGGGCTTCAATTACAGGCAACCTTCCTGCTGATCGTGTAGCAAGAACTTTGAGAGAAGACCCTAAAAACCCAAGCTTACTTTATTTAGGAACTGAGTTAGGTCTTTTTATCAGTAACAATGGTGGTAAAAACTGGATTGAGTTAAAGAACAACATGCCAACATTACCTTTCAATGACTTGGTAATTCATCCAAGAGACAATGATTTGGTTTTGGCTACGCACGGACGTGGTGTTTGGATTTTGGACAACCTTAACGCAATTCAGGAATTGACTACTTCTGTAGCCAATCAAGATGCAGCACTCTTCAGTATTGATAAAGGTGTGATGATTAATTACACTAGCGATGGAGCGCATGTTGGTGATATGTTCTTTAGGGGTGATAACCCAGTTCGCGGAGCGATCATTGATTACTACTTAAAATCACCTGTTAAGGAAAGTGAGATTTCATTGACCATTCACGATACGCATGGCAACTTGATCAAAACTTTAGATCCTGATACTGTTGCAGGTATTCAGCGCGAAGTTTGGGACATGAACTACGAAAGCTTTGCTCCTGCTTCTGCTGCAGCAAACACTGGTGGTGGTGGCCGTAGAGGTGGCTTTGGCTTAAACGGACCAAAAGTAAACCCTGGTAATTATGTGGCCAAGCTTACGGTTAAAGGCAATTCTTACTCGCAAACTTTTGTGGTAGAAGACGACCCTAGGTTGAATATTGATATCTCAGACAGAAAAGCATGGACGGCCAAATTGATGGAGATTGGTGAGTTTTCTTTGAAAGCTACCGAAGCCATGGGCGATCTTGCTGGATTGCAGAGACACCTAAGTCTATTGGATAGAAAAAAGGTAAAGTATGATGAGGCTGCTGCTAAGGAAATCAGAAATGTAGCCGGACTTTATACCGAACTAATGAGCCGTGTAAGAGGTGTTTATTTTGGCGCTTCTGGCTGGATTGGTCAGATCACTGGCGATCAACAAGCTCAGTTCGATTACTTGCAAGAAATGTTGATCAAGTTAGAGCCACAGAAAAAAGCAGTAATGAATGATGCTGTTAAAAAGCTGAACAAGGGCTTAAGTAAAGAGAACAAATACACAGGTCAATAATTGAATAGCTTATGAAAATCAAAGTTTTAATAGCGCTTCTGGTCATTTCCGTTTCGGGAATGGCACAGAGCCGCAAGATTGACGTAGAATCGAAAGTGGTTACCACGCATGAGGTAACCATCAAAGGGAAGCGTGTTCCCTACTCCGCTACTGTAGGTACTCAACCCGTTTGGGATAACAATGGAGATCCAATTGCGACTCTTTTTTACACCTATTACGAGCGAACGGATGTCAAAGACAAAGACAGTCGTCCATTGGTGATTTCGTTCAATGGCGGGCCTGGTTCTGCCTCTGTTTGGATGCACTTGGCTTATACTGGCCCTCGTATTCTAAAAATAGACGATGAAGGTTACCCTGTTCAGCCTTATGGTGTGAAGGATAACCCGAACTCGATTTTAGATGTAGCGGATATTATTTTCGTGAACCCAGTAAACACTGGCTATTCTAGAATCACTGATCCGAAAGCAAGCAAATCGACTTTCTTTGGCGTGAGACAAGACATCGCCTATTTATCTGAATGGGTAAACACTTTTGTAACACGTGCCAATCGTTGGAGTTCACCCAAATATTTAATTGGTGAAAGCTACGGAACTACCCGTGTTGCGGGAATGGCTTATGAACTTCAGAACAATCAGTGGATGTACCTGAACGGTGTCATCTTAGTATCACCAACTGATATGGGAATTGACCGAAGTGGCCCAGTGGAAGTAGCCAATCGCTTGCCATATTTTGCTGCCACAGCTTGGTACCATAAGCAGCTTCCTTCTGATTTGCAAAGCAAAGATTTGTTAGAGGTTTTGGATGAAGTTGAAAGCTACGCCATCAACAAGTTTATTCCTGTGATGGCCAAAGGCGCATGGGCAACTGAATCTGAAAAGAATGAGGCCATCAAAATGTTTGCGCGTTATTCTGGTTTAGAGGAAGAAATCATCAGACAGCATAACCTTGATGTCCCTTATAACTTCTTCTGGAAGGATTTACTTCGCCATGAAGGACATACCGTTGGTCGTTTAGATTCACGCTATAAGGGTATTGATAGAATGGATGCAGGTATGGGGCCAGATTTTAATGCTGAGCTTACTTCTTGGTTGCATTCGTTCACCCCTGCTATCAATCAATATTTCATGAATGAGTTGGGTTACAAAACTGACATCAAATACAACATGTTTGGTCCAGTTAATCCTTGGGATCGTTCAGGTGATAACTCTGCAGAAAGTCTGCGCAAGGCATTGGCCATGAATCCTTACTTAAAAGTAATGACGCAAAGTGGTTACTACGATGGCGCTACTACCTACTTCAATGCCAAGTACAATATGTGGCAGACCGACCCAAGTGGTAAACTAAAAGACAGAATGAGCTTTAAAGGTTACCGCAGTGGTCATATGATGTATTTAAGAGCTGAAGATTTAGCCAAGTCGAATGAGGACATCAGAGAGTTTATCAAAAACTCTATACCACCAGCAGGAACACCCGCGAAGTATTAAAAATAACAAGATTAATTAAATTGAACAGGTCACCTAAAAGTGATCTGTTTTTTTTATGTATTAAAGTAACCAGTGATCTAGAAGGCAATAAACGCTCAAAAGAGCCATAAATTAAAGCTGCATTCAAAACAAAAATATATAGATATAATACAGGCCTGTTTCATATATTTTTTTGCTACTTTCAAAACATTCATAGCCTCATCTCTCGCAATTAATCAAAATATATGCCCTACGAATCTCAGATGAAAAAAATGAAGGCACTTGCTCTAATCATCATTTCTGTAGGGCTCTTGGTAATATTGGGTTGGTATACTCAAAATACTACGCTCTTGAGAGTAATTGAACTAGGTCCTACCATGAAGTTCAACACAGCATTCTCATTTGTATTATCGGGCCTAGTAATCGTTTTTATTTCATCTTCTTCTATCAACAGTAAAACTTATCTCCCGTTTTCAATCGCTATATTTCTTATTAGCGGGATTACCTTAACGGAATATCTTTTCAGTAATTTAAACATCATTGATTATTTAGCCATTCAAGACAATCTTTCTACAAAATCCCCCGGCAGAATGTCTATTGCTACCTGTCTGAACTTTCTTCTTTTTAGTTTATCCAGTTGGCTCATTACTTCTTCAAGAAAGAAATACAAAAAGGTAGGCGACTACTTCATCGTTATTATTCTGATTCTATCGACCCTATCTATTATTTCGTTTCTTCTGCAAATCCCAGTGAATAACAGGATCGCCATTATCGACACCATGGCGATTCATACTTCTATCTTATTTATACTTCTTGGAATTGCTACCTCACTAAAAAACCCTGAAACAGGTTTTATTGCCTTTAGAAATAGCCATTCTGCTGGTGATAAAATGATCAGGATGGTTCTCCCCTTCATTTTAATTATACCTGTCGGATTGAGTATCATTTTCTCAATACTCAATAATAAAAACATCATTGATGTCGACCTTGGTTTAGTATTGTTTTCTGTTATCCTCATTCTTGTTAGTAGTATGCTTATCACTTTATATGGTAAAAACCTTAATAGACTTGAAAGCCAAAAGAAAGCGCTAGAGAAATCTTTTGAAGCGGTAAATAAAGAGTTGCTGGACTATAAATATGCTATTGACCAAGTACTCTCTGTTTCGATCATTTCTCCAGAACAAAAGCTCATATATGTAAACGATGCTTTTTGCGAAACTTCAGAATACTCTAGAAACGAGCTTATTGGAAAAGGGTATGAACTGATACGAACAGATCATCATCCTGCGGAATTTTATGAAGACCTATGGGCTACGGCTTCTAATGGAAATATTTGGCAAGGAGAAATCTTAAACCTGTCGAAGTCTGGTGAAAAACATTGGTTTCATTTAACTATTGTTCCCTTTAAAAGCTCTGAGGGAGTGATTTTCCAATACCTTACACTGGCCAAGAACATCAGCCTAGAAAAAAAAGCTGAGCAACTTAATAGTCAGTATCTCAAGGAATTAAAAAGCAAAAACACTGAGTTAGAAGAATTCTCATATATAGCTTCTCATGATTTACAAGAACCATTAAGAACGCTTACCAATTACTCAGGCTTGTTTGTGAGAAAATACCAAGACATACTAGATAAACAGGGGATTGAACTGCTTGAGTTTATAAGTTCTGCTACTTTGAGAATGCAAACGTTAATCCGTGATATTCTAGACTATAGTAGGATTGGTAAAGAAAAATCAAAAGTAGAAATAGATGTACAGAAAGTGGTGGAGCATGTCGTTCAAGACCTCTCCGTACTTATAAACAATTCGCAGACTGAAATCCAGATAAATAATAGCCTACCCAAAATCTATGGTTATGAAACAGAAATAAGACTTGTTTTCCAAAATTTGATAGCAAATTCCATCAAGTTCAAAAATATCAACAAAAAACCATATCTTGAAATCGAATATAATGAAGGCCTGCATAATCATAGGTTCTCTGTTTCCGATAATGGAATAGGTATTGACCCTAACTATAAGGATAAGATCTTTCAAATTTTTCAAAGGCTACATAAACAGTCAGCCTATTCAGGTACTGGTATTGGTTTGGCTCACTGTAAAAAGATTATTGAAAGACATCAAGGTGAAATCTGGTTTGAGCCAAATAGCAACCAAGGGACTATATTCTACTTTACTATTATAAAGAACAACAATGAATAAAAAACTAAACTCCATACTTCTGATTGACGACAATCCAGCTGACAACCTCTATCATAAAATGATTATTGAAGGTGAAGAAGTTACGGATTCTATAGAAATTGCTGAGGATGGAGTTGAGGCTATCGAGTATTTAAAGTCTAGTTTTGAAGGAAAACAGCCCCGGCCAGATTTGGTATTTCTGGATATAAACATGCCCAAAATGAATGGGTGGGAATTTTTAGAAGAATATAGTAGGTTTAGCACTAGCCAGAAAGGTCGCAGTTTATTGATGATGCTGAGTACTTCAAACACCATTGAAGACAAACGAAAATCAGAGCAATATGATTTTATACTAGGCTATGGTTCTAAACCCCTCACTGTAACAATGCTCTGGGAAATTATCAAAGAGAGTTTTCCTGATTATATTTAGTGGTCAACGCATTTCAGGACGATACACTTTGACAAAACCATCGAATACGTTCCTGATTCGCTAGAAACGGATAGCTTTTAGGCAATAGTAATGGTTGATCAATTATTGACCACCCCATTCATAAAATCAACTTTGGGATTGATTGGGTTGCCAGCCATTCGCCTAAGCGTTACCACCTGACCAATGTGCCATAGTGCATCTTCCATTGGGCCGTTTAGTCCATTCCAAAATGGTAGTTTTTGCCCATTTCCTCCTGGATATTGAGACACCAAATTGTAACGCTCAAAATCTTCGTCATTACTCATTTTAAGTAGAGCACTACTAGTTTGAATAAAGGAAAGTACCTTCTTTCGTTTCGCTTCAAAAGTAAGGTCTTTGGTCTCTAATGGAAAAGTAGTGGGTTGTTCCATTACCGCATTAGTAAACATTAATACCAAAGTGTAAACATGGTCAACCGTTTCACCAATTGTTCTTGACTCCTCTCCTGCCTTAAAGCTCAAGTCCTCGGCTGTTAAACCCTCTGTAGCCCAATAAAACCTAAAGCCAAGCCCATCTGACATACGCCCCATCAAAGTTCCTGAAGTGAAAACCTTTGCTGCAGGAGGTATTTCCCTAAAGGGAAGAACGTCTTGGGCATTTGCTAAGCCTGCAAACGATAATATAAAAAGGAGGAAGAAGATGTTTTTACGATTGGCCATGATTCAATATTGTTCAATAAT
>CAXBPM010000130.1:0-8055 GCA_963977345.1 uncultured Roseivirga sp. | reverse complement strand
ACGGAGCAGCTTCGAACCGAATTGATTAAAACTAAATTGGGTTTAAGCAATGGTAAGTAAAGTGGAATTGGGAACAGGAAAGGTGCATCAGTATACCGTAAGAGCTACCGATGCAGCGAGCTTCGATGCTGGCGAAGTGCACCAAGTAATGAGCACTTTTGCCATTGCCAGAGAGATGGAATGGTCTTCGCGTTTGTTTGCTTTGGAGATGAGGGAAGCAGATGAAGAAGGAATTGGCACCATGTTAGAGATAAAGCATATTTCTCCAGCACTTTTTAATACTGAGCTGAATTTTGAAGCCAAGCTTGTATCAATTGAGAAGAATGAATTGATCTGTGAAATTAGAGTTTTAGCAGGAGAGAGGTTAATTGCCACTGGCCGTACCGGACAGAAAATTTTAAAGAAGGATAAGTTGAACCAAATTTTTACTAGTTTAGAAAGATAGATGGCGAAGGATAAAAATAGGTTTTCGAACAACATAAATATAAAGAATAGAAGGGCGAGCTATGAATTTGAATTCATAGACAAGTATGTGGCGGGCATGCAATTGCAAGGCACAGAAATCAAGTCTATAAGAGAAGGTAAAGTTCAGTTACAAGACTCCTATTGCTTTTTTAAAAATGGCGAGTTGTATATTAAGCAACTGCATATTGCCCAGTTTTCTGAAGGGAGTTACAATAACCATGTTACTGACAGAGAACGAAAACTACTATTAACCAAAAGGGAGTTGTCTAAATTAGAAACTAAGCTTGAGGAAAAGGGCTTGTCCATCATTCCGTTAAGGCTATTTATTACCGATAGGGGCTTTGCCAAAACGGAAATAGCCCTTGGTAAGGGTAAAAAGCTTTTTGACAAGCGTAATTCTATTAAAGACAAAGATATTAAGCGGGATTTAGAACGTGCAAAATACTAATGGAGCCTATTGATTACGGAATTTCACGTTTGAGCATTGTGCCTATTCGAGCTAAGGGCTCGGATGCCTCTGAAATGATCTCTCAGTTACTGTTTGGAGAGCACTATACTGTTTTGGAAGGGTCTAAAAACAAGCAATGGATGCGAATTCAGAATGCTTTTGATAGCTATGAAGGCTGGATAGATGCCAAACAACATTATCGAATTTCTCAAGAATACTTTGAGCAAATCGACAATTCAGAATATAAAATATGCACCGATCTTACCTCACAAATTTTGTATGGTAAAAGTGTGATCCATATCACTTTAGGTGCTGTTTTACCCATCTTGAACAACTCATTGTTTATGGATCAGGAACGCTTTGCTTTTAATGGCGAAGCAAAGAGCATACACCAAAAATGGAGTGTTGACCTGACCCTAGAATTGGCAAAGAAATATTTGAATTCACCTTATTTATGGGGTGGAACTACACCCTTCGGGATTGACTGTTCTGGTTTTACTCAAATGGTGCTTAGGGTTGCTGGTTATCGAATGCCGCGCGACTCTAAAGATCAAATTACCAAAGGAAAAGAAGTGAGTTTTGAAAATGTAATGCCGGGCGATTTGGCCTTTTTCACAAACAAAGAAGGTAAAATGAATCATGTGGGCATCGTATTAAGCCCAACGGAAATTATTCATGCTTCTGGAAAAGTAAAGATTGATAAACTAGATGACCAGGGCATTTTCTCTGTTGAACAAAATAATTACTCTCACCACCTATTTAAAATCAAGCGAATATTGAGAGATTACACATGACATGAAGCGCGTCTTAGTTTTAAATCAGGATTTCAGCCCCTTAACAGTTTGTACTGTTGAAAGAGCATTTCTGCTTTTATTTCTAAGCAAAGCCGACATGGTGCATGATGCTCCTGGCAAATTCCTTAGGACAGTAACTGCTCAGTTTCCAATGCCGTCCGTTATACGGCTCCAGAAGTATATTTATTCACCATTTAAAAGTGTGGTGCTTTCTAGGTAAAACATCTTCAAACGTGACGGTCAAGAATGCCAGTATTGCGGAAGTCCTAAGCGCCTGACATTGGACCATGTGGTGCCTAAATCAAGAGGAGGGAAGTCGTCATGGCAAAATTTGGTAGCTGCTTGCAATAAATGTAACTCCATGAAAGGAGACAAAACGCCAGAAGAAGCAGGTATGCTGCTTAAAAATCGCCCTTTTAAACCCTCATACATCATGTTTGTGAGAAACTTCAGTGGGCTAACTTCCGAACAATGGCTCAAATACTTGAGCCTTAATTAATTCTCTATTCTATTCTTAGTTTTTGGTAGATTTTTCTACCTTTGCAGTCCGTTTTGAGTAAGGCGGGCTTTTCGTGTTTTACGGAAGGTTATTCTAAATAAAATCCACCGGTTATAGCTCTGGTTGCCGGATGGAGTAATACACAGAGTTTTTTTATGTCAGAAGAAAATAAGACAAACGAAGCAGAAGAAGTGAAAACTCCTGCTGCAGAAGTTGAAACAAAGGTAGAGGAAGTGAAAGCTCCCGTTGCTGAAGTTGAAACACCAGTAGAAGCCCCTTCTACTGAGAAAGCTCCCAAAAAAGAAAAATCTATCAAAGCTGCTTCATCAGCAGAAGTTGAAGAAGAGTTTGATTGGGAAGCATTCGAGAAAAAAGGTTTTGGAGAAGGTTACTCTCGTAAGCAGAGAGATGAACTAGCTTCAGTATACGAAAACACCCTTACTACTGTAGAAGAGAAGAAGGTTGTATCGGCTACCATCGTTTCTATCAACGATAGAGATTTGGTTTTGAACATTGGTTTCAAATCTGATGGATTAGTTGGTGCTTCTGAATTCAGAGACACTCCAGGATTAAAAGTTGGTGATCAAGTAGAGGTTTACATCGAAGAGCAAGAAAACTCTTTAGGTCAATTAGTTCTTTCAAGAAGAAAAGCTAAGATCGTTAAGGCTTGGGAATTGATCCAAGATGGTTACGAGAACGACAAAGTGATCGAGGGTATGGTGAAGAGAAGAACCAAAGGTGGTTTGATCGTAGACGTATTCGGCATCGAGTCTTTCCTACCAGGTTCTCAAATCGATGTGAAGCCAATCAGAGACTTTGATGTTTTTGTAGGTAAGAAAATGGAAGTGAAAGTTGTGAAAATCAACTACACTAACGATAACGTAGTAGTATCTCACAAAATACTTATTGAGAAAGATCTTGAGAAGCAAAAAGCTAAGATTCTTGAAAACCTTGAGAAAGGTCAAGTACTCGAAGGTGTGATCAAGAACATGACTAACTTCGGTGTATTCATCGATCTAGGTGGTGTTGATGGTCTATTGCATATCACGGATATTTCATGGGGACGTATCAACGATCCAGCTGAGGTGTTAAACCTTGACGAAAAAGTGAACGTGGTTGTTCTTGATTTTGACGATGACAAGAAGAGAATCTCTCTTGGTATGAAGCAATTGACTGAGCATCCTTGGGATAAATTGGAAACTACGATCGAAATCGGTTCTAAAGTAGCTGGTTCAATCGTTAATGTTGCCGATTACGGTGCATTCCTTGAATTGTTCCCAGGTGTTGAAGGTTTGATTCACGTTTCAGAAATGTCTTGGTCGCAGCACTTAAGAAACCCACAAGACTTCATCAACATTGGTGATAAGCTTGATGCGGTTGTGTTGACCCTAGATAGAGAAGAAAGAAAAATGTCATTGGGTATCAAGCAATTGACTGAAGACCCTTGGACTAAGAGCGATGTATTGACGAAATACGGTGTGGGTACAAACCACAAAGGTATTGTTCGTAACCTAACTAACTTCGGTTTATTCATCGAGTTAGAAGAAGGTATCGATGGTTTGGTACACGTTTCTGATCTTTCTTGGACTAAGAAAATCAAGCATCCATCTGAATTTGTTAAAGTAGGAGAAGAGCTTGAAGTACAAGTGTTAGAACTTGATATTGATAACAGAAGATTGGCCCTAGGTCATAAGCAATTGGAAGAGAACCCTTGGGATACTTTCCAAACTGTATTCAAACAAGGATCAGCGCACAAGTGTACTGTACTTTCTAAAAATGACAAAGGAGCAACCCTTGAATTACCTTACGGTTTAGAAGGTCTTGCTACTCACAAGCATTTGAAGAAAGAAGATGGTTCTGAAGTAGAAGTAGGTGAAACTATTGATTTTGTTGTGGTTGAATTCTCTAAAGATGATAAGAGAATTGTATTGTCACACACAAACACTCATACTAAACCAGCTCCTTCTGAGAAACCAGCTAAAGCAAGCAAACCAGCTAAAGCTAAAACAGCTAACAAGTCTAATAACGATGATGTTTCTACATTAGGTGACCTTGATGCACTTTCTGCATTGAAAGCCGAAATGGAAGGCAACACGAAAAAGGCTAACGATGCTAAAAAAGCAGCTGAAGTGAAGAAAGAAAAAGCAGCCCCAAAAGCTAAGAAAGAAGCAAGTGCTAAAGAAGAAGCACCAGCAACTGACGAAGCGTCTCCTAAAACTGACGAAGCGTCTTCTGAAGCTTCATCTGAAGAAGGAAAATAAGGTAAAGCTTATTCAAATACATACAGAAAAGACACCTTAGCAATAGGGTGTCTTTTTTTTGCTTTCCTAGTCGTAAAAAGCTAACAAACATTGGGTGCATAGTCATTAATTGATATCTTTGCGCTCTCGAAAGGGCGTTGTGGCCGAGTGGCTAGGCAGAGCTCTGCAAAAGCTCGTACAGCGGTTCGAATCCGCTCAACGCCTCATTAAAGCTCCGACTTAGTCGGAGCTTTTTTTATTTAGTGATGTTTAGTTGTTTAAGGCATCTTATGAGATAGAATGTACTGCGATGAGAATCCCTGCCTGCCGCAGGCAAGCGCTCAACGCCTCAAGTAAAAGCATCAATCAGAAATGGTTGATGCTTTTTTTGTTTAGTGCGGTGGCAAACCGTTGAAATGGTTAATGCTTCTATTACATAATATAGCCACGGTTTAAACCGTGGGCTATATGTTTACTCTGCGTAACTCTCCGCCTTTGTGGGTGTTGTCACCCACAAATATCAGGCGTTTACTCTTATCCGGTATAATTACCTGTTGTTGAACCCAAGAGGTTAGTTATGGTTACGAGAAAGCATCGGCTTGTTGGAGACAAACCAACAAGGGCGGGAAGACTTAAGTACGGACAGAGTCCTCGAATTCATAGATCGTCACAGGTCCTGCCATAGGTAGATAAATCGGAGAACCTGCGACAATAGTTTTATATGACGTTATAGACGTATTATCGGTAATGTTTGCGTTGAAAATTCAAGTCTGTAGTAATATCAAGATTACCATGAAGGTCCTTATTGAAAGTTAAGTCAATGGTGTATTGAATATTGTATTTTAAAAGCAGCTCGTCAAGTTCTAACTTTCTCTTCTGGGCTATTTTTATCTTCTGTCTATACTTGTTAAGTGGTCCAGATGCAAGTGGTAGAATCAAAACTCCAACTCCCATGATTATGAGTGGTATAGTTGAGATAACTCCTTTTTCGAAAGTATAAGTGCCTAAAAGATAACCTCCTAAGATTGTAGCTAAACTAATTGATACGAAGAATAAGAAGTTAGCTATTGATAATGCCTTTGTTCGTTTAACTAATTCGAGTTCGGTATTTATTTCTTTGATCCTTTCTTCATAATTGGTCTCGAATTTTATGTCAGGGCATTTGGAAGTGAAGTTAGGCCTTTCGTTAGTTAGCCCGCATTTTGTGCCGCTCTGAATATCATAAATTTGATTATCACAAAGTTGGCAATGTTTCGATAAATCCATTTTTATTAGTTTATGATGTGTAACAATCAGGCTATGCGCTGTGCGTGGCTGAAAAACAGTGATTTTCAATTTTGATCATACGATAGCTAGAGCTACATTTTGTGTTTTGCTGGCACGCGTTTTTATTTATTCATTTTAATTATCATTAACATCAACCCCGCAATCGTGAATATTGGTATTAATGCTTGAGCAAAACTGAATAGAAAATCTGTCCATATTATTTTTCTATTTCTTGGGTACTTTGTCCAAAACCCACCAATTGGACTTCCTCCAATTGTACTTGACACAGAAGTAATATAAGGGTCAGTCCCTTTCCAAGCTTTAAAAAGGTTTCTCAGCAAGTAATAGTATCCAAGATAGATGATTGAAATTGACATTATAATAAGTGTCATTCCTGTTTCAATTTTAAAAATGTCTGCAAATTCAAGCAGAATGCCAATGAAAAAGGAAATAGCAGAAGCTATCATACATCTCCGAAACACTTTTGGGTTTCTCAAATCGTCAGATATCGAAAACGATATTAATCCGACCAAAAAGGAATATCCGAAAATGCCATATTTCAGTATCTCAATTCCGTTCATTTTTTAATGTGCCAAATTTATATATCAGTCAGAAAAGTGACGTATAGCCATGAATATACTGATTTATTAGTTTCGCATTGAAGATAATGAATGTTGTTAGAAATAGATTGAAACTGTATGACGAAAAATGGCTTCCAGATTTACCTGAAAGCCGTATCAATTTGTTTTTCTGTTCTGGGCCCCAAGAGGTTAGTTATGGTTACGAGAAAGCATCGGCTTGTTGGAGACAAACCAACAAGGTCGGGAAGACTTAAGTACGGACAGAGTCCTAGGATTCATAGTTGGTCACTCGTCCTGCCATAGGCAGATAAATCGGAGAACCTGCGACAGTGGTTTTTGTGTGCTGCTTTTTAAATTACAGGTTCTCTATCTAAATCGCTGTATGGATAAAATCCCTTTTCTTTTAATATTTTAAATAATTCATCACTTCCATTCTGTCGTGCATAATCCATTTCATTTCTGAATATTTGCATACAAAGCAATAAATGGTGCTCTTTATTCCCAATTTTGAATTTCTTTCCATCGGGCTCATATAAGTCAAAAACTAAGCAAGTATTTTCTTCACTTTCTCCATTTGGGACTTCTATTGTCTCTTTTGGGTTCAGAACAGCTTGTGAAGAAAACATTCCAATAGCAGTTAAAAATCCACAAGCCTGCCTTTCTATTAAATCGAATGATGTTTGAGTTTCTTCACTTGTGTTGTAATCATATTTCGTGAAAGCAACTAATTCGTATGTCCCTATTCGATTTCTCTTTGGGCCATTTCCGTCTGGGTCTAACAATTCCATTGTTGCAAATCCAGTTCCTTTTATGTGGTTCGGGAAGTAATACATATCGACCGCCCCACCAATAGCAAATGGGATTATTGCGTGTCCAACAATATTATGACTTCTACCAAGAACATCTTCAAGTCCTTTAGATTTTAATTCATAATCCTTTTCGTGCTCTTCTTCGGTAAAATTTTTTTCAATTGGCATTTCTTTTTTGCCAAAAAGTCTATCTAAAAATCCCATATTTTATTTCCTGTCTCTTTTTAGGTTATACACAACATTATGTGTCACCCACAAAAGTGGTGTGTACGCATGATTATATTTATTCTTTAGTTCCTAATACAAGATAATACATGTTATCAAATATGAATTAAAACTACTGCATAAAAAAAAATGGCTTCCAGATTTACCTGAAAGCCGTATCAATTTGTTTTTCTGTTCTGGGCCCCAAGAGGTTAGTTATGGTTACGAGAAAGCATCGGCTTGTTGATGAAGAACACTAACAGGGCCAAAGGTTAACACCGTTCTGTAGAATGAACACTTGTTTTCTTATACTACGAGTTTTTCCAAACATCCATTCTTAAAGACGCAGATTCTCCTGTAACTGTAGCTTCTTGTATATTAAACTCAAGGTAAGTTGCATTAGATGGGATGGGTTGTTCCTGGTTAGTATTATTTACAATTATTGAGCTGTGGACTTTTTTTCCGTTAATAAGGAACATCAATGATACTGTAACGCTTGCTTCTCCTGAGAGAAGTCCCATCGAAAACGAATTTCCCATAACATTAGAATTAATTGATCCATAATCTTGTGAATTTGATAACTGAAATGTTGCTCCGAATACTACTGATTGTGCCATACTCTATTTTTTTTTATTGACCGTTATAGTCAGGTAGTTAATGCTATGTCAAATTTGGCGACTCAATATGGTATGAGGTTACCACTTAAGAATGATAATTGGTGATACCTCAAAAGAGGTATTAATAGCTAG